>WVZO01000184.1:23095-25284 GCA_011772425.1 Candidatus Aminicenantota bacterium | reverse complement strand
TTCAGGATGGACATCCAAAAAGTTTTTAAGTTTTTTTAGTTTTTATGTCCATCCTGTAGATAAAAAATATGGGTTAGTAGATCCGCACGGAGGGCAGCAGTTTTTTTAGAGTGCCCGTGCGGTACGAGAGTTCAAGTCGAAATTAATAAGGTGCTTTGAACCTTAATTTTTCCAGTTTTTGGAATGATTACGGTCCATCTTGCAAGAGATCGCCCAAGGCGTTAAATTTATTCTCCCGAAGGGAGCCACTACTCCAGTGTTTCTTGATTATCCTGGCACAGGCGGAAGCCGAGGAGGTCGCCGTGACCGGAGGGCCTGCCGCCGGTGCGACCGGTACATTGAAGGACCACGGCGTAGCCGTACCAACCGCCGTCGCGAACCACCCGAAAGGTACCGCTTTCCGGACCTGTCGGATTTCGTTCCGGTGATTTACTATAGTAATCGTAACCATACCAATCCCGGCACCACTCCATGACGTTTCCCGCCATATCCAGAAGCCCATAGGGAGACGCCCCTTGCGGATATGATCCCACCGGTGCAGTATATTCAAAACCATCTTCGCCTCTTTTTTCCCAACTGTTATGAGCAGCATAATTGGCATACCATTTCCCCCTATAATTAGGCTCGTGATTTCCCCAGGGATATTTCAGACTTGCGGTGCCTCTTGCAGCCTTTTCCCACTGCGCTTCCGTAGGAAGTTTGAATTTTAAACCTTTTTTATCAGATAACCATTTACAATAAGCAACAGCATCATCCCAGGATACATTAATGACCGGACGTTTTCCTCTTCCCCATCCCTCATCGTCGGGTTTATCTTTTTTGGCCTCCTTACAATACTTATCATATTGATCAAATGTGACTTCATACTTTCCCATCCAGTAACCATCCAGGTAGACATCATGAATTGGTTTCTCATCACTTGGATAATTATGTGGATAATCATTTGAACCCATTTTGAACCCACCTTCCGGGATATAGACCATTATGATGCCATCGCCATAATCGGCTTCCCAGAGATCTTCATTATTTTTTTTAACCTTTTCCTCTCCGATTTTTGCTCTTATGTTTCTTACATCTACCGGTATTTCTTCCGATTTGTCCTGTACTTTTTTCGGTTCTTCAATTTTTTCATTCTTTTGAATTGTTTGGGTTGGTTCGCTCTTTTTCGTTATTTGATCTATAAGAATAATACCAATCCTTACTAACCCAATAATTGCCGTAATTGCCGCGGCAGCTAAAATCCATTTCGTAAGGGGGTTTTCTTTTGTTTTCATTTTTTTCTTTGAGACCGTTTTCAAAATATATTTCAATAAAAAAACCTCAAAGGAAATTTTACAAGAAATACATTAGAATTTCAACCGGCTGCATGAATTAATTGAATTCAGCCGCGAAGCATTTACAATGCGGTAAAAAACGCAAAGAAACGCGAAGGTAAGAAGAGATTAAGAAGAAACGTTGAAACCTAATTTTTTCAGTTTTTGAGGATTATCGGCGAAGTAAAAAAGGGTCGAACGAAAAAAATTTCCATTACTCCAAATTTAGAATTGCTGTCCGTTTTAAAAAAAGGTTGACAAATGGAAGGTATGAAGTTAGAATATACACAGGAGGCACAGATGAGAACCACACTTAACCTGGATGACGAATTGATGCAGTCAATCATGAAAGTCAGCGGCATGACTAATAAAACTGAGATCATTCATCAAGCACTGTCGGATTTTTTGGCAAAACTGGTCAGGGAAAATATCAAGAATGCTTACGGCAAGTTGAATTTTGATTTAGATGTGAGGGAATACAGGGATAGGGAGCTTACCCAACACCCGGCACGTTAGCATGAATAACGTCATAATTTAATTATTTTCACCCTGGATAATCATTTCGAGTCTATTGGACTGACGCTGGGCATCCAATTCGAGCTGCTCAAAAATTTTTAACCAATCCGGTTTGGAATGATTACGGTCCTTCCTGCAAGAGATCGCCGCAGGCGTTAAACTTATTCTCCCGAAGGGAGCCACTTCTTTTCACCGTCACTCCATTACTCCAATATTCCTCGATTATCCTGGCACAGGCGGAAGCCAACATCGTTGCCGCGACCGAAGCGACCGCCGTAGCTGCGATTGGCACAACGAAGGTACCTGGCGCCGAGGCCCCAACCGCCGCCGCGAATCACGTGATAGATACCTCTCACTGGA
>WVZO01000184.1:0-23037 GCA_011772425.1 Candidatus Aminicenantota bacterium | reverse complement strand
TCCATTGCTATATATACCATAGCGATCATAGCACCATTCCCACACGTTCCCGACCATATCCAAAAGCCCATAGGAAGGCGCACCTTGCGGATATGATCCCACCGGTGCTGTAAATCCAAAACCATCTTCGCCTCTTTTTTCCCAACTGTCATGAGCCGCGTAATTGGCATACCATTCCCCTTTATAATAAGGCTCGTGGTCTCCCCAGGGGTATTCGATACCGGTGCTGCCTCTGGCGGCTTTCTCCCACTGCGCTTCTGTGGGCAATTTAAAATTAATCTCTTTTTTTTCTGATATCCATTTACAATATTCTACTGCATCATTCCAACTTATACAAACCACCGGATAATTATCATCTTGTATAAAACCCGGATTCTTCCAGGTTATACCTTCTTTTGGCTCCCATTTGTCACTGGTCCAGGTATAAGCCAATCCATCCATTTCAGCCTCAGTTATATATCTATTTTCTTCAACAAATTTTCTGAATTGCCCTACTGTCACTTCAGTCTTTCCCATCCAATAACCATCCAGGTAGACTTTATGTTCTGGATATTCATCGTAATCACCTTTGTCTGAACCCATGGTAAACTCACCTGCCGGGATATAGACCATTTTGATGCCATCTCCATAATCGGCTTCCCAATAGCTGCTATTGTTTATATAAACCTTTTCCTTGCCGATTTTTGCTTGTATTTTCATTACATCTTCAGGGACTTCTTCCAATTTATTAATTATTTTGTCTTTTATAAAAATACCAATCACAACTAAAAAAATAATTGCTGCGGCAGCTAAAATCCATTTCCAATTGGGGGGTACTTTTGGTCTCACTTTTACCTTTTTCTTTGAAACATTTTTCAATGCCTCCAGGACCTCTTCCATATTTTTAAAGCGTTTTTTCCTGTCTTTTGCCAGGCATTTCATGACAATTTTCCTGATTTTTTTCGTTACGCCCTCCAATTCATAGGGTTTTTCATTCCTGTCTTTTATCTGGTCTCTATGCTTGAAAGGTAATTGACCGGTGAGCAACTGGTACATGGTGACACCCAAACCCCAGATATCCACTTGCTCATTCTCTCTGCCATAATCGGTACTCAACTGCTCGGGCGCCATGTAAGGCCAGGTCCCGGTTTTATCATCTTCTCCTACCAGTTGGGTCATGGATTTTGTGACCTGGTAGGATATGCCAAAATCCAGTATCTTCAACTGCTTGCCAGGGGTAACCATAATATTGGCCGGTTTAATGTCCCTGTGTATCACCTGGTTTTTGTGGGACTCATGTAAACCCTGTGCCAGTTTTTTCATCAGGGTAATCACTTCTGTTTCACTTAGTTTTTCTTCTTTACTGTCCGCTAATATTTGTTCGAGGCTTCGGCCTTCGATATATTCCATCATGATAAAATATTGTCCCTCTTGCTTTTCCAATCCCAGGACTTTTACCACATTGGGATGAATGATACGGGAAGCGTTGTTTACCTCTCGTTTTAGCTCTTTAAAGGCGACAGGTGAATCGGCGATCTGCGGCGGTACTAATTTGGCCGCTTTAGGTATGTCTTCCAATGTATCCATAACTTTAAAAACAACTCCCTTTCCTCCTCTGCCCAGCTTTTCCTTTATCACATATTTGCCAAAGCGTTTCCCAATTAAATCTTCAAGCCATTTGAAATCTTCCTCGAACTTCCAGGAGGTCTGGATCACAGGCGAAGGTTTTTGGGCATCTAATAAACGGCTCACTGCCGGACTGACTAAGCCGCTCAATTCATCGGCATTAGAGAAAAAGCTTACCCCATGTCTTTTCTGTAATTCGCTGCGTAACCGCTCTATTTTGTCGCGTTTTTCCTTTCTGTCTATTTTTTTGACAGACCAGTCGGCTTCTTCGTCCAATAAAAAAATCAAGCAATCTTTCCCGGCCTTTTGGGCTTCTTCATACTCAAGGTGGGTAATGCTTTTATTTTGTCCTTCTGGAATATCTCCATATCGCCAGGCGAAAATGCCCACATAAACATCGCAGTTTCGCACATCTTCTAGGCATTTATCCACAGGCCGTTTATCATAGGCCACGTCGTTCTCCATGGCAATATCTGTGTGACCTAAACGTCTGATTGCCTTAGCAGCCGCTTCCCGTTCCTTTTTTAAATCCTCATACGTAGAGGAAATATAAATCTTAGCCATTTCTACCATCCAAAAAGCAAAACTAATAAAAAAACCTCCAAGGATATTTTACAAGATATACGTTAGAATTTCAACAGCAACTCTCATTTTAGCCGCGAAGGCATTTACCACGAGGTAATAAGCGCGAAGGAACGCGAAGGTGAGAAGAGAAGAAGAGATGTGGGACAGGCAGAAAAAACTTAGGTCTCGCTGGCAGCGGGTTGTTGAGAAATTGCCAGCGATTGTATCGGTAATGCTTCAGCTTCAAGCCGTGATAAATCGACAGTTTTACTGGCATTATCAATATCTATGCCTATCAATTTCCCATTCAAATCAAAATCCAGTACAACCCCCTCAGCTACTTCAATAGATTCTGCGCTGCTTTTCTGAGATAGATCTATATAAAGTGAATCAGTTTCCGAATAATAGTGAAACTTCATTTTTTCACCTCCTTAAAACTCCTATCAGGAAAAGCATTACGTCATTTTATCGCAGTATTAATATAGTTGTTTTGTTCCTTGATGTCAAGACCAAAAGCGAGAAATAAGGTAAAATCCGTCTTTCGCTCTTCTTCTTTTCTCAACTTCCTCGCTTCTCCGTTTCTTCATTTCTTCGTTTCCTACTTACCAACTGTTAACTGCCAACTGCCAAATGATCTATCGACCGTCTGACCTCTTGCTCTTATTCGCGGCTTACTTACAGAACAACTTCTTGTGTGATTTCCAACTCAGGCAGTGCCTGTTGTAAAGCCTGGAGTTGAGCTTCCGAGAATGGATTTCCCAATAAATATAACGTTTTTAATTGCTCCAATTCCATCAATGGTGTCAACTCACTAACCGGATTAATTGATAAGTCCAATTCTTTTAACGACTTCAATTCCGTTAACGGTGTCAGATCACTCACCAGATTACCAGATAAATCCAAATGTGTCAACTTCTTCAATTGCATCAACGGCGTAAGATCACTCACCGAATTAGCCATTAAACGTAAATCCTTTAACTGCTTCAATTCCTTCAACGGCGTCAAATCACTTACTTGATTGATAGATAAATCTAAATACGTTAACTGCTTCAATCCTGTTAATGGCGTCAAATCACTCACCTGATTGTCAGATAAATATAAATACGTTAACTTCTTCAATTCTGATAACGGCGTCAAATCACTCACTTGATTATTAGATAAATATAAATACGTTAACTGCTTCAGTTCCTTCAAGGTCGTCAAATCTCTCACCTGATTAACATATAAATCCAAATGTGTTAACTGATTCAATCTCTTCAACGGTGTCAAATCAATCACATCTGATAATGCCAATTTCAAAAAGGAATGGTCAACAATGACACCGGTTAATTTCGCTGATAGAATCTTTTTACCAAAAAAGCAATGGCTTAAATTGGCCTGCCGAAAATCCGTTCCGGTTAAATCACAATCACTGAAATCCACACGAGTCAATCGACACCTGGACAAATCACGATTCCTGAAAATATCTCTATCAATTTCTAATAATACATTGGCGGCATTGGTACCCTGCCACTGGTTGGCTTCCGTGAGTTCCTTTGCATTTAACACCAGGTCCAGTAATCTATCCCTGTCAGGCCACTGCTCCAGGATAAATCGATTCACCTCTTCAGTGATGAAAACCCTAGAGAAATTATCCACTTTCCCGGAGTTGATTTCTTCCACAAACACCTGTGAGGTTAAGTAATCCCGGAAAGACTTATGGGAAATCCGGTATTGGTTGTCCCCTTCCCGGATTAAAAAGGTAAAGGTTAAAAACTCATTCAAATGCTTTTCAAATTCCCAGGGGGTTTTGGATTGAAAATACTGCCGGAGTTTCAACTCATCCTCCAGCAGCATCACATCAATGGCCAACTCATCCTTTAAAAACATCCATACTGCCAATTTTTGCAGGATTTTTAACCGGTATTTATCCGGGATGATAAAATCCAACTCCTTACTCTTTCGCCGCAACTCCTCCTGGATGCATTTTTCATAAAGGTCTGAGGCATTGATAGGTTGATCTTTTCCTTTTTCCTTGATCAGGGCTGGCAAGTGGTCAACGATCAATTGGAGCAGAACCGGTCGTTTAGCCAGGTCATGCAGGTCAAAGATATTTTTTATTTGCTTCCAATAAAACTCCGGGTTTTCCGTATGGGTTTGCAAATACTGTTGAATCTGCTGATCATTAAAGGGTTGGAGGTAGACAAAACGATAGTTTTCTTTATCCCTGCATTTAAACACCACTTCAAAATCCGATTGGGATTGAAAGTACTCTTCACGGGTAGTCAGGATAATTTTACATTTCTGGCTGCTGTCGATTACTTTGCATATCTTATCAAAGTTTTTGCTTTTCTCATCCGCGTCGATTTTTTGGGTCATTTCGTCGAATCCATCCAGCAGTACCACAAATTCATCATTATTTACCCGCTGCAAAAAAGCCGGGTAATCGATGTCCGTGATACCTTCATTACTGAACCGGTTCACAATAAAAGGTTCGATATTCTTTTCAAAATACCGAAGGGGAAAATAAAGAGGAATGCGGTTTTTGGGATCTTCGATGCTGAATGACCCGGAATCTTTCCCGGTCTCCAGCCGTTTCACCGCTATCTGGTGGGCCATGTGCCGGCAGAATGTAGTCTTTCCAGTGCCGTACTCCCCCAGTATCACCAACAAATTAGCTCCTTCTTCGGATAACCACTGGTTGATAAAGCTATCCAGGGGTTCATGAGGAATGATTTCGTATTGATCGCTCTCCTCTTGCTCCTTTTTCATCCTGGCTTTGCGGCTCTTCATCTCTGCCGCTTTTTCCGGTAGGTAAGGTTCCCTTTTCTTTTCAATCCGCGTTTCACCATTCAGATCAACATACAAATTTTTATCGAGGAATTCCTTTTGAAAGTCATCCCGCAAACGGGTTAAATACTGTTCCACCTGGTAATCGAAACTCTTCCTTTGTTTTTCTTCCAGCATCTCCAACATGAAACGGTTCATNNTTTAAAAAAGCCAGTTTCTCATTAGATTGAAACTGCCTGCTTACTTCAGTTGCCAATACCCCTTCTTTCCCGGGATCATTATAAAACTCCTCTTCAAATGATTTTTTGACCGCTTTTAATGCAAAAAGGTTCACCAGTTCAACCGGTTCCGTTTCGTTGGAATATTTCACCAGGGCATGGGTATAGACGGAATCGAATGTTGCTTTTAGTTCGGTAATTTCCAGGCGCTTTAACAGTTCCAGGAAACGATGGTTCCGCTCCAGCCCCTTGATGGTTTTTTTCTTTAAAAATTCGATAATTTGTTTTATCATGATGTAATTATAATGAATTGCCTGGTGATTTTCAAATAGAAAATCGAAGGAGATTGCCCGCGAAGGCATTTACAATGCGTTAAAAAAGCAAAGAGACGCGAAGAAAAATAACCACAACATAAATAGGTAAAAAGGATCAAACCAGAAATAATTGAAAAATTTTTTTCTCTTGTAATTTTTCATGGATTATGGTAATAATAAATTTTCAAAGGTGAACCTCTGAGGAGGAGGTGATTGTCCAATGGATACCTTAAATAAGTATCGACAAATCATTGAAACCATACTAACCGAATATACAAAAATACCGTATGCATATGGCGATATCCGGACAGAGTCTGCTTTTGACCGCTCAAATGACCGCTATCTCCTGGTAAATGTAGGGTGGGATAATAAGGGCAACAGGATTCACGGTACCCTGGTACACATCGATATTCTGAATGGAAAGCTGTGGATTCAACGTGACGGTACAGAACACGGGATTGCTAAAGAATTAGTAAAAGCAGGGATTCCCAAAGATCACATTGTCCTGGGCTTCCATTCCGCTGAAATAAGACAACATACCGACTACGCGGCTGCGTAATTAACGTGCTTCAACGCTTACCAGTTTTGTTTTTAGGGGTTTTAAGCAGTCAGGCCAGAAATTACTCCTACCGCACGGGCACTCTGAAAAAACTTGTGCCCTCCGTGCGGATCTACTACCCCATACTTTTATCTACAGGATGGACAGATGAAGAAAAGAACTTAAAAAACTTTATCCTGTCCATCCTGAACTACTATAAAAACTACCTCTGCCTCCGGCGGCCAGGGGCTCTTTTTAAAAAAACCGCCCCTGGACCCCACAAAAATTTTTATTTAGNNAGCTGACCAGCCATCTACAATCTATTGTTCCCCTACCTTCTTATCTTTATCTTCTTTGTGTATCTTCGTGATTTTTACCGCATTGTAAATGCCTTCGTGGCTAAATAAAAAATTGTAACCTGAACTTGAAACCTCCTCACTTTTATGCTATTCTTCATGGCTTCAACATTAAAAACAACAAGGAGGAAAAATAATGAAAACAAAAACAGCCCTGGTTACCGGTGCCAGCAGCGGCATCGGCTTAGTATTTGCCCAAGAACTGGCCAAAGACGGGTACAACCTAACCTGTGTGGCCCGAAGCGAAGATAAACTTAAACAACTGGTCAATGACCTGGGAAACAACTATCGCTATCTAACCGCAGACCTCAGCGATCCTGACCAATTAAGCAAGGTATGCCGGGATGTCGAAGAAAATAACTATTCACTCCTGGTCAATAATGCAGGATACGGTATGTATGACTGGTTTGAAAACTTCCCCTTAGATAAATACGAGAATATGATGTATTTGAATATGAATGCATTGGTCCGTTTATCCTATGTATTTTTAACGCATGCCCGGTCCGGCGATGCTTTGATCAATGTATCGTCCGCATTGTCCCTTTTATCGTATCCGGGAGGCGCTGTTTATTGTGGTACAAAAGCGTTTGTCACAAACTTTTCAGAATCCCTCTGGTATGAATATAAAGATAAAGGGATTTACGTGATGACGCTGATGCCGGGTTTAACCAAAACCAATTTTCACAATGTAGCACTGGGAGCTAAACAAGAACATTTGCCGGAACGTTTGACTTATACCCCGGAAGTGGTGGTAGCAGAAGCCTTGAAAGCGTTAAAAGCCCGGAAAAAACCGTCGTTAATCAGTGGTCCCCGTTTCCGGTTTTTAGCCGCTCTTGCCAATAAATTACTGAGCAGAAAAAAAATGATATCCCTGATGGGCAAAAACAGCCCGGCATTAAAGGAGTGAAATTATTATGACCATCAGAAGTACTTTTTTGCTAATCTTTCTATTAAAAATCCTTTCAAACATCGTGTTTTATTTTATCCTGCCGGATAATATTGCTATTCATTTTAGCAGCGGCGGACGTCCCGACTCATGGGCACCCAAAGAAATCAATGCCCTGATATTTCTCGGACTCGATCTCCTGCTGTTTTTCCTTTTCTGGTACGCCCCTTCCCTGGTAATGAACACCCCGGAAAAATGGATCAGCCTTCCCAACAAATCCTTCTGGCTGAAAGAAGAAAATAAACCCCTGGTCAGACAAAAACTCGAATCGTTAATGTCGGAATTGGGCATTGCCACTTTTGTGTTTATGTTTCTTATTTCGATCTTAACCATACAGGCCAATCTATCCAAACCCGTTAAATTGGACGAATCTCTATTTGTCCTATTTTTGATTGTTTTTTTAATATATGTGGTATTCTGGTGTATTAAGATCTTCAAAGCCTTTCGCTTACCAGGATCATAGGACTGGCCGGAGTAATTTTCAACTGGGAAAGATTAAAGAAGAAAAAAAGCAGAAAATAATTGAAGTTTCAGCATTTTGCTATTATAATTTATGTGGCATGATTAATCATTCCAAAAATTATGAAAGAACAGGATGAATGTATAAAAGGAGGCATTAGTGGACGAAAAACAACTGGTTGAGTATGAAGAGAGTTTAAAAGTGTACCGGGATTTAAAGGGGGTGGTAGATACTTCCTTTGAAGAGGGAAAAGTAGAAGGAAAATATGAAGAAAGAATAGAAATGGCTGGAAAAATGAAATCTAAAGGGTATCCGTTAGATGATATTGCCGATTTAACAGGATTATCAAAAGAAGAGATTGAAAAATTATAACGTTATTCATCATCTGAGTAATGATCGATTAAAAAATTAAATTTATATTCTAAACTGTCCATTTTGCTTTTCAAAGACCCTATTTCTTTCATTAAAGAAGTTCTATCACGGCTTAGTTTTTTCAGGATTGAACATCGTGCATTGTTTATATAGCGTAAATATTCCGGTGCTTTAATACCCAATTTATCTCGACGGAAATTTTTAAATTCTGTTATCTCTGGAAGAATGCCTAAATCCGCTATTGGAATTCTTTCCTCAACAAATGCAATAACCATTTTTTTATTACTATGAGCCATTCCAATTTCACTCAAAATATAAGGAGGTACACTTTTTTTCCTTTTGGTAACAATGCTACAAAAAAAATCACAATCTCTAATACCATCTTCAATCTGCTTTTTTGGCTCCTTTATCCCATCACGTGCTACAATAATTTCAATATCATGAAAAGCACTTAAGAAATCCCTAAACCAATTTACAACGTATTTATCTTCTTCCCGAAAGCTACAACTAAGAAAACATTTCATATTCAAGACCCTCTGATTCTTTTCTTTTCCACATAAGCCAGTAAAGGATAACCATCTCCTTTCTGTTGAAGATTATTTTTTACCATAGGAGATAAAAAAAATCAAGAGCCAGACTTCATTAAATTTGAATCCTCACACCAACTCTCGTACCGCACGGGCACTCTGAAAAAACTGCCCCCCTGGACCCCCCGCAAAAATTTTTATCAAAGAGTCTTTGTGTACCTTTGTGTAACTTTGTGGCTAAAATTTTAACAGATACGCCCGAAGGGCACCCTTTTGCCTCCAGAGCACTTTTATTCAAAAATTTCCCAATTCCTCTTGAAACTTTTTTTCATTTATGCTATTCATTTCTCTCTTTACCCTATCAAGAAGAAAACTATTCATAGGTAAAAGCTGATGAATAAAAAGGATTTAGTCAAACAGTTAAATGGTCTGGCAGATGGGGAAACCAATCCCTTTAAAAAAAGAGCCTATGCTAAGGCAAGCCGGATCATTGCGGATATGAGCGAAGAGGAGTTCAATAGCCGGGATAATTTCAAAGATATTGAAGGGATCGGTGAGGCCATCAATAAGAAAATATTGCAGTTCAAAGAAACCGGGTTTATCGAAAAATGGAAAGAACTATTTGCCGGGAACTCCGATTAAACCTAAGGAATATTGGAATTGAGAGTTGACAGGATTTCTAGTTTTTGGTACAATAGAGGTGCCAAATTTGCCGTTATATCTGCGCGGAGAGTTGGCAGAGCGGTTGAATGCGGCGGTCTTGAAAACCGTTGACCTTTAACGAGGTCCCGGGGTTCGAATCCCTGACTCTCCGCCATTTTTTCTTGCCTCCGGCGGCCAGGGGCTCTTTTGAAAAACCGCCCCTGGACCCCACAAAACTTTTGTTTAGAGGTTTTATTGCGAGCGAATCGAACTAAGCTTACTTGATCTTCTTCTGATAAGTAAAACCCAGCCCATCCGGCTCCTTGCCAGTGGCGATCCACTTAACCAACTTTCTTTTCTTGATGTCCACCACCGCCACGTTGTCCACATACGCCGCAGCCACATACGCCCATTTACCGGTGGGATGAATCAATATACCAATGGGTACCGGGCTCCTTTTAAACTCATCCTTAAACAACCGGGCTTTACTGTCCTGGGAAGCTTCCAATTTAAAAGGCAGCCGGTGCACTTCCTTATAGGTTTTGACATCGATAAATACCAGCTCACCGGACCGGGCTGCCGATACCAGGACTTCCCTGCCTTCAGGAGTAAATTTCAAACGGATAGGAAAAGAAGGACACTTAATCGTTTGTTTCACAGATAGAGAGGCTCTATCGATGACCGAAATGGTATCTTCGGCACGATTGGTGACCCAGACTTGCTTGCCGTCCGGCGATACATCGATCCCCTCTGCTCCTTTCCCGGTAGGGATGATAGTCACCGGTTTTTTGGCCTCCAGGTCGATGACACTGACACTGCCCGAACCAATATTGGCCACAAATGCCACTTTATCGTCGGGGGTAATCGCCACCATATGACTGATCTGCTGATTGGTGGGAAATGTTTTAAGGATTTTATCCGCTCCTTTCTTCTGCATATCCAACAAAAGCAGGCTCTGGTTTACTTCCGCAGTGACCAATAACCGCCTGCCCTTAGAGAGAAATACCATGCCGTGAGGCGCCAGGAAATCCCCGAGATCAATGGTATCAACCACCTTGTGACTCAAAAGATCAATAACCGTCAGGGTCGAACCTGCCTTGCCCCTGATACCGTAATTCCCCACTACTGCAACTTTTCCATCCTTTGATACCGCGACTTCATGAGGTCCTTCTCCAGTGGGAACAGTAGAAACCGGCTGATCGGTTTTTAAATCGATGATCATAGCCGTGTTTGCCGATTTGTTCAACACAATCAAATACCCCGGCTCTTCACCCAAACCATGGACTGCAAATAAAAACAGAACGCTCATGAAAAAAATAAAGAAAATAAAACATCTGGATTTGAATATGACCATTTTCAACTCCTTTCGTTTAATTGTATTTTGTAGCACATGGTCAATTAAAAATCAAGGTTTTAGGTCCCAAATTTCTGATCATTTGGTTCCTCCAACTGCTTTTTTTATCTTTCATTTATCGTTGCAATTCAATTTTTTGTGTGGTAGAATAAACTTTCAAATTTCAAATTTCAACAGGAGGCAACATGGTTAAATATAAAAATATCTTCATTTTAGTTTTCATGGCCATCTTCCTTTTCTCCTGTCAAACAGGAAAAGAAGATGCAAAACAATTTTCTGACGAGTATACCAAAATTACAGAACAATTAAGAGATAAAAGAGGTAAAGTAACGACACGTGATGATTACGTCGGTTTCAAAGAGGATAGAAAAAAAGCATACGAAACCCTACTGAAACAGTTCGAAAAGAGTCCGGCAATAGAAGAAATAGAGATATTAAGAAGCAAATTACTATTAGGACTGGAAAAATTGGATGAAGCAGAGAAGAAGATTGACCGCGTACTGGCCAAAAAACCTGACTTAATCGCCCAGGCCAAAATGGTCAAGGTTCGAATTCTAAT
Organism: Candidatus Aminicenantota bacterium; assembly: GCA_011772425.1. GTDB lineage: Bacteria > Acidobacteriota > Aminicenantia > UBA2199 > UBA2199 > JAKAGC01. The sequence continues at coordinate 11,813 of WVZO01000184.1, read as the reverse complement.
TGAAAGAAAAAAGTATGGTGAAGCATATGATATATTCAAAGATATTGAATCGCAAATAACAGATTTGTATGATCTATTCGAAGCCTATTATTACCTTGGCTCAGTCCATGAAGACGACAAAGTAAAAGAAGAATATTCGCGGAAATTTTTAGAAGCAAAACTAATCCCCGGGCATTATGTGAAATTCAAAGCATTTATGTACTCTAACCTGGCAAAAATTGCCAAGCAAGAAGGAGACCTTGATAAGACCAGGAGGCTTTTTAATGAGGGCATTGCCGACACCAAAGATGAACGGACAAAAACTTATTTGGAGAAAAGCCTGGCACAGCTTGATTATTACGGGCAACAAGCGTTCCCTATTTCTGCACTACACTGGGTCAACTCCTCTCCTCTTAAATTAGATACATTGAAGGGTGACGTTGTAATTATATCTTTTTGGGCACCCTGGTGCCCCGGGTGCAGGACGTTGACTCCCACTCTTGTAGAGATGTATAATGAAAATAAGGATAAAGGATTTACCATAATCGGTCTTACCAGGTTGTACGGAAAATACGAGGATGATGAGGTAGATAAAGGAAAAGTGGGTAAAGATGAAGAATTAGAACTCATTAAGAAATACCTGGAACGAAAAAAAGTCTCCTATCCGATTGCAATAGCCGATGAAAAGAGCGCATTAGATAAATATAAAATTTCAGCATTACCAACGTTGGTTTTTATCGACAAAAAAGGAAATATAGATTATACTAAAATCGGTGCCGGTAGTATTCCATTCATAAAGAATAAAGTCAAAGAGCTGTTAGAAAAAATATAAAATTATAATACAATAAATAATGGATTATCGTCGCGCTCTTGATGCCGTGGCTGGCCTCATCGTTGAAGTAGATAAAAACCTTATTATTACCCTGGCTAACAGGGAAACTCAAAACCGATGGACGTCCATCGCCGAAGGAAACACCTTTTTCTATGATTTATTTTTTCCCGGGAGTAAAAATAGAAAGCCCCGGGATTGCATCGTTGAAAAGACGTTCAAATCAGGAGAACCCCAGTCCGGGGAAATAGAGACACCCGGGGGCGATGTATTTAACGTGCGGACGAATTATTTAAATGGGAAGGATTCCCCAAAGGTAGTGGTTCATATTATCGATATCACCGAGCGTGTCGAATTAGAAAAAAAGTTGGAAGCTATTTCCAGGAAACATCATGATCAACTGCTCCAGGCGGATAAGATGATCAGCCTTGGCATCCTGGCTTCAGGCATGGCTCATGAGATCAACAACCCCAATAACTCCATCATGTTAAATGTATCGGTACTGCAAAAAGCCTGGAACAGCATTATTCCTATCCTGAATGAATTTTCCCGGGAGAAAGAAGGAAACATGGTGATCGGGGGTATGAAATATGAAAAAATGAAGAAAAAAATGCCCCGGTTGTTTTCAGGAATACAGGAAAGTTCGAAAAAAATCCAGCGAATTGTTAACGATCTAAAATATTTTTCCGGGAAAGATTTAATCACGATAAAAAAAGAAGTGGATATCGAATCGGTGGTCAGGTCTGCCATATCGCTGACAGGCAACATGATTCACAAATCAACCCGCAATTTCAAGGCCGTCTATGAAAAGGAACTGCCCAATGTCATGGGTAATTTCCAGAACCTTGAACAGGTGATTATTAACCTGGTGCAAAATGCCTGCCAGGCCCTGGACAATCCCGGGAACGGGATTTTTATAACCGTTACCTATGACCGGAACAGCGGGGAAATCGTCATCGTTGTCAAAGACGAAGGCATTGGAATCCCGGAAAAAGACCTGAAATATATTTTAGAACCGTTTTATACCACGAAACGCAGTTCCGGGGGGACCGGGCTGGGATTGTATATGTCTTCGAAAATAATCAACGACCATGGGGGGACGATCCATTTCAACTCCACTCCAGGTAAGGGAACCTTTGTAGAGGTTCGTTTGCCGGCAGTAGATGTAATCGTGCAGCCTGGATAACCGCTTACCGCGGCCGGCGCGGAGGACAATCGCCAATTCTACCTGAAGCACATAATTTCTGAGCATAGATATCCCAATTGTTTCCTTTGCGTTTATCATACCAGGTGACCACAGCGCCTCCGCTGCCGTCGGATACCAATAACGGATCATACTGGTCTCCCGGTGCCGAGGATACGGTAATACCGTCGGCAGTCCATTGAACCTTACCGGAAGAAGTTAAACGCTGTGCATAGATGTTGTGATCATTCTCCTTTTCGGCAGCCCTCCAGACAACAATGGTGCCCCCGAATCCGTCTGCTGCCATTTGAGGTTTGTACTGATCGATATTGGCCGTGGATATGCCCACACCGTTGGCAGCCCATTGAACCCTCCCGGAAGAATTGATGAGTTGAGCGTAAATGTTCCAGTCGTTTAAATGTTTTTCCCTGCATATCTCTAAATTGAAATTGGTCTGCTCTTCAAACGCATCAAAATTACAATCGCTCCCTTTGCGGTAATCCTGCCAGGTGATATAAGCACCCCCCTTACCATCGGAGGCTAACCGGGGATCATATTGACTATTGGCGGCTGCGCATATGGCAATACCGTTGGCGGTCCATTGAACCCTCCCGGAGGAATCGATTCGCTGGGTATAGATATCGTAATCACTTCCATTTCGCTTATCCTGCCAGGTAAAAACAGCACCTCCCATGGTGTCCGATACCAGGCGGGGCCCCCTTTGATCGTATTCCGCGGTACATATCTCAACTCCGTTGGCCCTCCATTGGACCCTCCCGGAAGAGTCAATCCGCCGGGCATAGATATCATAATCCTTTCCATTCCGTCTATCCTGCCAGGTTATCACAACACCACCCTTCTCGTCTGCCGCCGCCTGGAGGTTATCTTGGTCTTGTTTTTCAGTGCATATGCCCACACCGTCGGCATCCCATTGAACCCGCCCGGAGGAATCAATCCGCTGCGCATAGATATCATAATCATTTCCATTGCGTCTGTCCTGCCATACGATGAAAGCGCCTCCTGTGCCGTCGGATACCGGCATGGGATCATACTGGTCTCCCACTGCCGTACAAATTGCCACACCGTTGGCGGTCCATTGAATCCTTCCCTCCCCATTGATCCGTTGGGCATAAATATCATAGTTTCTTCCATTTCGCCGGTCAAACCAGGTAATAATGAAACCCCCGGAACTGTCGGCAGCAACCTGGGGATAACGCTGTGCGCCAATCGCCGTGCATATGCTAATACCCCCTGCTCTCCATTTGCTTCTGCCGGCGGAATCTATCAACTGCCCATAAATGTCGTAATCACTCCCGCTGCGGGAATCTTCCCAGACAACGAACGCACCACCGTCACCATCGGAAACCAATTGCGGCCTCTTCTGCTCATGATCGGCCGTGCATACAGCCGTGTTTCTTACCGGGTTACTGGTCCAGCCGATACAGAAAGGAACAACTATTATTAAAAGTAAAATCTTCTTATGCATATGTTCATCTCCTTTGAAGCAGCGATTAGAAAAAATTTGGATTTCTATTATACCATATTTTTAGAATGAATAGAAGAAAATCCACCACCTTTTTGGGTAATGAAAGGGTTGTCAAATTTTTTATTATTGTAATTTTTTTTACAGCCGCCGAAAATGTTTTATACCGCAACCAATGAAGTATTTTTCCAGCGAAGAAGGAAAAATTGTCAAATTATTTTACAACCCTTTATTTTTTTCCTGGCTGTCTGGTTTCAACACCGTGATCAGAAAGACTATTATATATCGTGCTTTTTAAAGGCAGTTATAAGGCGAGCCCGTATAAAATTTTCCCACATCGTTTCCTGGCATTGAATTTGCCTATGTAATCCCTTATAATAAAAAAGGCTATTTTTCAACCAGACGGTGAACAGAAGAAAAACAAGGAGCATTATGAGTAAACGTAAGCAAAGAATATTGGTGGTTGACGATGATATGGATATGGTCCGCAGCCTCAAAGAAAATTTATTAGAAATGAGCGATACGTATGATGTCAAGACATCAGATGATGGTAAGAACGCCCTGGAAATTTTGGGAAAGGAAAAATTAGACCTTGTCATCCTCAATATCCGGATACCCGGGATAAATGGTCTGCGTATTCTAACAGAACTTCATAATAAGGGTATATGGCTTCCCATCATTATAACCACGGATTCCAATTTAAATGAAAAAAACGGCATACTTAAAGATTTTGGCATCGTCGATCTGATAAAGAAGCCATTCCGTGCTGAAGAGATTGTAATAAAAATAGAAGAGATTATGAGAAATAGGGAAAAGAAAGATTTAATTAAAAATTTTAGTCTTCCCTCAATACTGCAGCTTATCGATATGGAAAAGCGAACCGGGATCTTAACCATAAAAATAGGCAAGGAAAACGGGAGGCTTTTCTTTAAAGATGGAAAAGTCATGGATATCGAGGTCAAGGGGTTTTCACGAGAGGAGGCGCTGCAAGAATTTATAAATTATTTATATGAAGACAGGGATATAAACATCGAATACATCAACCATAGAAAAGATAAAAAAATCAATATGACGGTCATGGAGATGGTAATGGAAGCATCCCGGATTAGAGATGAGATAAAAAAGTCCCCGGGAAGTGCCGGGCTGGCGGCGGAAAAAAAGAAAATAGCGAACGATGATAAGTTACCCATAATAACCGGTCTACTTCATACTCTGAAAGAGGTGGAAAGTTATATGGTTGCCGATGCGGAAGGAGAGATGCTCACAGCTTCAACGGGAAATTATAATGAAGATGTTTTAAATTCAAGTTTTTATTTATGGGTCATCGGAGATAAGATCGGGGATGATCTTAAATTAGGAAAACCTGCGAATTTCATATGTCATTTTAAAGCCGGGAAACGGCTTATAAAAAAATATAAGGATTACATAATTATTTTAGAACTAACGAAAATGACCAAGACGTTGGTTTTTAAAGAGAAATTAAATAAACATTTTAATCAATTGACCTGGCAAATAGGAAGTCGGAGTCAGGAGGTGAATCAATGAAACACCAGATCCATAACATAAAAAATATCCCTGAGGTTGTCGGGGTGGCAGTATTTAAAGATGACGGCAGCCTGGTTGCGTTTGATTTTCCCGAGGGCTATGACAGGAGTCTTCTCGATCTAATGGGGCTCAGGTTTCAGCCCATCAAGGAGATATTACCCGAGGATGAAGCAGAAATCGTTTATCTATGCTGGGAATTTGAAAACTTGCTTGGTTTTTATTACCCGGTAAAAGGAGGTTGGGTCAATATCATTTCCAGCGATCAAATCCCTATGCCGGTTTTTTCGTTGACAATGACGGCGGTTGCCAACAAATTACCGGAGCTTCTCGAGCAAGCCGAACCGCTGCAGGTCCGGGAGGCTCCGGAAAATGTATTGGTCGAATATACCGTACCCCCGAAAACCATAGAAGAGTTAGAAAAGTTATTGGCTCTTTATTTAGGTCCGGCCTCAACCGTGATATTCAAACGAGTGGCCATGCAATTGGGTTTTACCTTAGAGAATATTCCCCCCGAGAGCTTGAAAAGTCTTTTAGATGGTGTGATTGCCAGGGTTCCCGATGATAAGAAAGCTGAGGTAAGCGAAAAAGTAAAAAAATATTATTAAACAACGATGAACAGGAGGTAACCATGGTAAATCCCAAAAATGATAGTCTATCCAATATATCCAATCTCCTTAATTCCCTTAAGGAGGTAGAAAGTTATATCATTACCGATCTGGAAGGACGGATTCACATGGCTTCAACTGAAAATTACAATGAAAATACGATTAATTCGAGTATTTATTTGTGGGTACTGGGTACCCAGTTTGGAGATGAATTCAATATGGGAGAACCCGCCAATCTCATCTATTATCTTAAAACCAGGAAAATGTTGATACAAAAATATAATGATTATTTAATCATTTTAAATTTAATAGACATAACCAAATTTTCGGTGTTTAAACGAAAGTTATACGAACTGTTTAACAGGATAATTTAAATTTGATTCAGAGGAGGATTGGTATGAAAATATCAACGAAAATCTTACTGGGATTCGGTTTCCTGATCATATTGGTATGGATAGTCGGGATATTCTCGATCTCAAGTTTCAGTTCTTCAAGTAATCTCTTTGAAAGAATGGACAACGACACGATGCCTAAATTGACGGCTGTGGGTGAGATGAGTCAAAAAGTGACGGAAGCGCATGTTGAATTTATGGAGTTCTTACTCTCCGGTAAAATCAGCTCAAGGGATAATGTTTCCGGGATTATCGGAAATCTTGAAACGCTTGCCAGGGGCCATTTAAGGCTGGAAACAGAAACGGGTGCCCAAGAAGCTGAAGGAAAAAAAGCAGCGGAAGATTTAGTGCAGAAGATACAATTATTTTCTTCTTCGGTTGTGGATGTAATGGACATGAAAACCCGGGGGCTCTCTGATGAAGACCTTTTAGCAGCCGAGGAAAAAACAGTCCGCCCCACCTTTGATTCGATGATGGCATTACTGGCGAAACAAAATGATCGTTATAAGTCGGAACTGGCGGTAATGAGAAAAGATGTCAAGGACTCTCAAGACCGCGGACAATTGGTCATAATTATAATAGCTGCGTTTTCTATGGTGGTAGGTATTTTAATGGCTTTTATCGCTGGCAGGAGTATATCTCGACCCATTACCAATTTAACCCGGTCGGCTGATGAAATCAGTAAAGGTGATCTCTCAAAGCCCGTGGAAAAAGAGACCGGCGACGAAATCGGGGAACTGGCCGAAGCCTTTGAACGCATGCGTGTGAGCCTCAAGGTGATGATCGAAGAAGAAAGTAAATAGACCAAATTAAAATCACGTCGCCCTGCTTTGTGTCAGGGGGGTATTTCAAATATATAGATGTTGTGGTACAATTCCCTTTGAGCACAACACAGCGAATCGCTCAATTCAGGTTGTATAAAAAAAAGCAGGGCAAATGTTAGAGTTTAAGCACCCGGAATATCCCGTTTTGATTGTCGATGATGAGGATAATGCGCTTGAGAGTTTTGAAATCTCCCTGAATTCTTGCGGCATCGAGAACATCGTTCTCTGCCAGGACAGCAGAAAGGTATTGCCTCTTCTTAAATCCCAAAAATTTGAGATCGTCTTACTGGATTTAACCATGCCCTATATCACCGGTGAGGAATTATTACCCCTTATTGTCCAGGACTACCCGGATACCCCGGTTATCGTCATTACCGGGGATATTGAAGTGGAGATGGCGGTGAAATGTATGCAGGTGGGGGCATTTGACTATATGGTCAAGCCCGTGGAGGAAAAGAGACTGATCTCAGGAGTTAAACGGGGGATTGAGCGGAACCGGCTGCAGCGGGAAAACATGAATTTGCGGCACCAGTTTTTATATGGAAAACTGACTCATCCCCAGGCTTTCTCCCATATCATTACTCAAAATTCCACCATGAGCTCCATTCTCAAATATATCGAAGTCATTGCCACCAGCCCGGAACCGATTCTATTAACAGGGGAAACCGGTGTTGGCAAGGAGTTAATTGCCCGTGCTGTCCATCAAGTAAGCAAGCGCAAGGGAAACTTTGTTCCCGTCAATGTGGCCGGAGTGGATGACACGATCTTTTCAGACACCCTGTTTGGGCATTTAAAAGGGGCGTTTACCGATGCCCATCAAACCCGTAAAGGATTGATCGAACAGGCATCAGCAGGCACCCTTTTCCTGGATGAAATAGGGGATTTAAGTCATTCGTCCCAGGTCAAACTCCTCCGGCTGCTCCAGGAACATGAATATTTCCCTATCGGTTCCGATATTCCCCGGCACAGCGACGCCCATATTATTGCCTCCACCAACCGGGATATCGAACAATTATTGGAATCCGGTGCATTCCGAAAAGACCTGTACTACCGGCTTGATGTTCATCATGTTCATATCCCTCCTTTGCGGGAGCACAAAGATGATATCGTATTACTGGTGGATCATTTCTTAGGAGAAGCAGCAAATTGTTATGGGAAGAAAAAACCCACCCCTCCCCCGGAGCTTTTCATTTTGATGGAAAACTATTCATCCCCGGTAATGTAAGAGAACTTCGCTCCATGATTTATAATGCGGTAAGTTCCCATACCGCCGGTGTACTCTCCATGAAAAGCTTCAGGAAAGTTATCGGTAATAAACAGAGGGGAAGCCAGGACCTTTCAGGAGGGATGACACCGGCAGAGGCAGAGCAGCGGTGGTTTCAATGTTTAGAATCTTTACCCACGCTTAAACAGGCGGAAGCCCTGTTGATCCGGGAAGCCATGAAACAGGCAAAGGGAAACCAGTCTATTGCTGCCCGGTTATTGGGAATTACCCGCCAGACCTTGATTAATAAATTGAAAAAACTACCAGTAGAAGATAATCCTCTTCCCGGGAAGTAGTATATCATGCTGCTTTTGTTTTGAATTTTGAACATTTGAATTTTGAATTTGTTTTGGATTTCGGATTTGGACTCTGCGCGATTTCGTATTTTTTTACTATTGATATACCCTTTGATTTGCTTTATAATATACGACTTTAAACGTTTGTAACTTGTGGAGGTAAACGATGAAAAAAATAGTCATTTTGATGGTATCTTTAATTTTTATTTTTGCAGCTTTTTCTTTTCCGGAAGAAGAGGCACGCTTGTTAAGATTTCCGGCTGTTTATGAAAACCAGGTGGTATTTAGCTATGCCGGTGATCTTTACACGGTTGGTGCAGACGGAGGCGTCGCGCGAAAATTAACCAACCACAGCGGTTATGAGATGTTCCCGCGGTTTTCCCCGGACGGGAAGTGGATTGCCTTTACCGCTCAATATGACGGCAATACCGAGGTGTACCTGATGGATTCCCGGGGCGGGGTGCCAAAACGCTTAACTTATACGGCCACACTAAGTCGGGATGACGTATCTGACCGGATGGGGCCAAACAACCTGGTGATGGGCTGGAAGCATGACAATATACACATTGTCTTTCGTTCCCGGAGGATAGAACCCAATTCCTTTAACGGCCAACTCTATTTAACCACAGTAGACGGTGATTTGCACCGACAACTCCCATTGCCCAGGGGAGGGTTCTGTTCGTTTTCCCCGGATGACTCCAAATTGGCCTACAACAGGGTATTCCGGGAATTCAGGACCTGGAAACGGTATCGCGGAGGAATGGCCGACGACATCTGGATTTACGATTTCAAAACAAAAAAAATAAAAAACATAACCAAAAACCCGGCCCAGGATATTATCCCGATGTGGAAAGGCGATCATATTTATTTCCTTTCCGACCGGGGACCTTATGAACGGATGAATCTTTACATGTACAATATAACCTCCGGGGAAACCAGGCGGTTAACGGAATTCAAGGAATATGACATCAAATTTCCTTCCCTGGGAAAAGAGGCCATTGCTTTTGAGAATGGTGGGTATATATACCTGTATAATACGAATACCCAGGAACTGAAAAAGCTAAAAATCCAGATCAGGGAGGACCGGCTGAACGCCAGGGGAGGAATCAGGAAGGTTAAGAAGAATATCTACAACTATGACATCGCGCCGGATGGCAACAGGGCTTTATTCGTTGCCAGGGGTGAAATATTTACTGTACCGGTAAAACACGGCAACACCCGGAACCTCACCAACACGGCCGGGGTGCATGAGAGAAATGCCCAATGGTCGCCGGATGGTAAATGGATTGCCTTTGTCTCCGACCAGACCGGTGAAAACGAAATTTACATCATGCCCCAGGACGGCGGTGCAAAACCCACCCAACTAACCACGGGTGCGGATACATACAAATATGAAATCTTGTGGTCACCGGACAGCAAGAAAATCCTCTGGGGCGACAAAAAACTGCGACTCAGGTATGTAGATATCGACAAAAAGAAGATCATCGATATTGTCCAGGCAAAATACTGGGAAATGCGTGATTTTACCTGGTCGCCGGATAGTAAATGGGTGGCTTATGCCAAACAAGAAGCCACGGGATTTGACAAAATCTTCCTTTACTCGCTGGAAAATGCCAGAAATTACCCGGTAACGGATGGTTGGTATGATTCCGATGACCCAACGTTCAGTAGTGACGGCAAGTATCTTTTCTTTGTCTCCGACCGCGATTACAACCCGGTACTGGACCGCATGGAATTTAATCATATTTTCCGGGATATGGAAAAGGTTTACCTGGTAACACTGGCAAAGGAAACCCTGTCTCCTTTTAAACCCAAAAGTGATGAAGTAAGCATGAGTTCTCCCGGGGAAGAAAAGGATAAAAAAGAGAAAGAAGAAAAAAAGAAAGACAAAGGAAAAAAGAAACCCGCAGCGGTTTCTCCGGTAAAAATCGATGTGGATGGCATTATAGACCGTATTATTGCATTGCCGATAAAAGCGGCTGCTTATGGGAACCCTGTGTGTATAAAAGATAAGGTATACTATTTAAGACGGGGCACAAAAGATACCGAAACGTTATTAATGATGTATGACCTGGAAAAACGGAAAGAAACCCAATTAGGCGGCGTATGGGGATTTATCATTTCTGCGGACTTGAAGAAAATGTTGGTTTCAAAGGACAGGGCCTACTACATCATCGATCTTCCTAAGGCCAAAATCACGTTGAAAGAGAAATTGAACCTGGATAACATGGAGATGAAGTTATGTTTGAAGTGTGAATGGAAGAATATATTCCACGAATGCTGGCGTCATATGAGGGACTTTTTTTATGTCGCCAATATGCACGGTGTAGACTGGAAAAAGATGCGGGAACGTTATGAACCGCTGCTTAAGCATGTTAATCACAGGAATGATTTAACTTATATTATCGGTGAAATGATCGGGGAATTGAATGTAGGTCACACCTATGTGGGTGGTGGTGAACGGCCTCCTGTAGAGAAAATCAAAACCGGACTCCTGGGTGCTAAACTGGAGAGAGACCCCAAAACCGGGTATTATCAAATCAAAAAGATACTGAAAGGTCAGAATTGGGATAAAAACCTGGTTTCTCCGTTAACTGTCATGGGTGTAAATGCAGCCGAAGGGGATTATATTATTTCGGTTAATGGCAAATCCACTGCTAAAATGAAGAATATCTACAGCGCCTTGATCAACACGGTAGGAAAGCAGGTGCGGTTAAAACTCAATTCAACCCCGGCGGAAAAGGGAAGCCGTGACGTGGTAGTGGTTCCAATTGAGAATGAGCACCCCCTTTATTATTACAACTGGGTATATGAGAATATCCGCAAAGTTGACAAAGCCACCAATGGAAAAGTGGGTTATCTTCATATCCCGGATATGAGTTTTCGAGGGTTGAGTACGTTTTCGAAGCTTTTCTATCCCCAGATACGGAAAAAAGCGCTTATTATCGATGTGCGTGGTAATGGTGGTGGTTTTGTTTCGGAATTGATTATCGAGAGGCTGCGCCGGGAAATATACATGATCGACATTGCCAGGAATACAGCGCCTAAAACAAACCCGGAATACATGTTGTACGGCCCCAAAGTATGTTTACTTGATGAGTTTTCTGCTTCTGACGGAGATATCTTCCCCTCCAGGTTTAAGACGTACAAACTGGGAAAGCTGATCGGAAAACGCACCTGGGGAGGTGTTGTAGGAATTCGTGGTACACGGCCTTTACTGGATGGAGGATTCATATTCAAACCGGAATATGCCTCTTATGATCCCGAAGGTAAAACATGGCCCATAGAAGGGGTTGGGGTTGAGCCTGATATTTATGTGGATAATGACCCGGCAAAAGAATTTGCCGGAATTGATGAACAGTTGAACAAAGCCATTGAAGTTATTCTTGAAGAGTTAAAAACCAAAGAAAAGC
>WVZO01000731.1:4607-4920 GCA_011772425.1 Candidatus Aminicenantota bacterium | reverse complement strand
TCATACAATAATTTATCGAATATCTATCAAGACCTTGGACAATTTGATCGGGCGCTAGAATTCCAGGAGAAAGCGCTCCGGATAAAAGAAACGGTGTTGGATAGAAATCATCCCGACCTGGCAAGGTCGTACAATAATTTATCGACGATTTATCTAAATCTTGGCCAACCGGAGCAGGCGCTACAATTCCAGGAAAAAGCGCTGAAGATACGGGAAACGGTGTTGGATCAAAATCATCCCGACTTAGGCAGGTCATACAATAATTTATCGAATATCTATCAAGACCTTGGACAATTTGATCGGGCGCTGGAAT
>WVZO01000731.1:4294-4543 GCA_011772425.1 Candidatus Aminicenantota bacterium | reverse complement strand
ACGGGCTCTGGAATTCCAGGAGAAAGCATTAAAGATATGTGAAGCTGGGTTGGATAAACATCATCCCCAATTAGCACGGTCCTACAATAATTTATCAATGATCTATAAAGACCTTGGTAAACTGGAGTTGGCGCTTGGATTCCAGGAGAAAGCTCATAAAATATTTGAAGAGATGTTAGATAAAAATCTTCCCGACTTAGCCTCCTCTTACAATAATTTATCGAGTATCTATCAAATCATAGGCCAACT
>WVZO01000731.1:1510-4240 GCA_011772425.1 Candidatus Aminicenantota bacterium | reverse complement strand
CGGAGCGGGCGCTGGAATTCCAGGAGAAAGCGCATAAGATATTGGGAGCTTTGCCGAATAAACATCATCCCGATTTAGCAAAGTCGTATCATAATTTATCGACGATATATCAAGCCCTTGGCCAACCGGAGCGAGCGCTGGAATTCCAGGAAAAAGCGATAAAGATACGGGAAACGGTTTTGGATAAAAATCATCCCGACCTGGCGCTGTCGTACTATAATCTATCATCAATCTATTTATCTATGGGAAAATTCGAGGAGGCCCTCGAATACCAGGAGAAAGCCCTGCGGATCATTGAGAAATCTCTGCCGGAAAATCATCCGTTCGCGGCTGATTCCTACATTAATCTTGCTTTGATTCTAAAATCCGTGGGGCGATTGGACGAAGCCCTGGATTCCGGGAAAAAAGGTGTAGAAATCCTTAAAAAACTGCTCCCCGGCGATAATCCCCGTCTCAAATCAGCAAAGGAATTTGTGGGGCTTATTCGCTCCATCTTGGGTAAATAATTTTAGGAAAAAGGTAATGGATGTTTCAAAATGAAAATATCGAGGATTAAATTAAATAGTTACAATCAGTTCAAGGACATTACGATCGACCTTACCTATCCGAAAGGACATAAAAAGCAGGGGCAGCCCCTGGATAAAGTATGCTTTATCGGGCAAAGCGGTACAGGGAAAACCAGCCTGCTTCGACTGATCAAGTGGTTTGTTTCCGGGGACCGACGAATCGATGAGGTAATCGAATTGCCGCCCCTCCCCACCGGAAGTGTCGAAATGGAATTTCAATTAGCAGATTTAAGATTTAAACTCTATACCAGCGAAAAACCACCCTACCTTCGCCCTATTTTCCCCGGCGGCGATAAACCGGAGTTATCCAGCAGGCTCATCCGGTACTTACAGCAAATATCCCCCCTCCTTATCAATTTCCCCACAGAAGTAATAAGCGATCGATTTTTTAAAGAAGTCGNNAAAAAGATGTACACCCCTTTGGGCTATCTCCCCAAATCGTCGATTTTGCGTTTCACGAACCTAAAAATAGTTGGGATTACGCTTTAAAGGACATTATCGATTACCGCGCCAATCGATTAAAGCTTTCCAATGAACTTTCGAAACTCAAAACCCAACCGGATACTGACGCCGCAGAAATCCTGGAAAAAGAACGGGAATATAAAGAATGGCTGGACACTCACCCAGACCCTGTTAAGACACTGTCTGAACAATGCCTGGATAAAATCCTGGAAAAAGTGGGACTCAAAGTAAAAGCCGATATTGATCTTCCATCTATACGTAATCTTGGTTATATTCAACTCCAGGCACCGGATGGTACCGCGGTACCGGGAGAATTCTGGAGTACCGGCACCGGGCACATAATGATGACGGTTTTACCTTTATTCCAAATTAAACCCGGGAACGCCGTGATATTGATCGATGATCCGGAACGCTCACTTTACCCGGACATCCAATTGGAAATTGTCGATTTATACATGAAACATACCCGGGAATGCCAGTTCTTTTTTGCCACACATTCACCAATAATTGCCTCTGTTTTCGAGCCATGGGAAATAGTTGAACTTAAATTCGATAAGGAACACCGGAGAGTTTCCCTTGATCGCTTTTATGAAGGTGAAAACCACGTGGAAAATTATCGGTATTATCCCCAATACTTGCGATGGGATTCAATTCTATACCGGATTTTCGATTTAAAAAGCGAAGGGGGTAAAAAAAGAAATAAGGAATTGGATAAGCTGGCTGAGTTAAATGTCCGTATTCGGAAATTTAATGAACAAAATAGCTTAGATACCCCAGAGGCCCAAAAACTAATAGAAAAAGCTTTAAAACTAAGTAAAAAATTAGACTGGGAAACAGATAAACGCTTCTGAAAGCCAATGCTCAAGCAATGAGAAAAATAGACAAATCGATCATTTTATCCGGTGAATACAAAGCCTGGGTTGACGGGTTAAATAAAGAGAACAAAAAACATCCCGATGACAAATATAGAAAGTATTACGACGATGTTTTTTATAACCTCCTCTATTGTCAAGAGGGGGTTTGTGCCTATACGGAAAAAAGATTATGCAGCCCGGATTTAATTTCCGATAGTAAATGGCAAGACAACCGATATGTAAAATGTGACGATCAAATTTCCAGGGGTCACTTAGAACACTTTGATCCTACTCTTAAAAAAGAAAAATTCTGGGAATGGGAAAATTTGTTTGTAATCGACAGCGACATCAATATCAAAGTAAAAAGTAAAAGGGGCATCGATCCGATATTAAAACCGGATGCCCCGGACTATGATCCCTATGAATTGTTGGACTATGACCATGAAACCAATCGGTTTATTCCAAATACCGGGATTGAAGATGAGGAAAAAAAAGACCGCATAAAATATATGATCGATACACTGGGAATAAATGCATATTTTATTGTCTATGAGAGGAGAAAATATTGTAACAGATTTAAAAAAAATCTTTTAGAGTATAATAAAGAAGAAAAAAAAGAAGATATCAACGAATTTAAATTTAATACTGCGATTGAGATGCTGAGGAAAATTTATAAGAAACAGTTAGAAAAAAGTGGACATGCAAGAAAGGCCAGGTCTGCCTGAAAGATGATTTTTAGACCTCTCGCCGAAGGCGATTTAAACTTGCCCGAAGGGCACCTTATCTCTCGTACCGCACGGGCACTCTGAAAAACTGATGCCCTCCGTGCGGATCTACTAACCCATATT
>WVZO01000731.1:0-1491 GCA_011772425.1 Candidatus Aminicenantota bacterium | reverse complement strand
AACCCATATTTTTATCTACAGGATGGACAGTAATATCTGTGAGCTAAGAAAAACGTTTAGCCTGTCCATCCTGAAACTCCTTTAAGAAAATTCTTGCCTTCGGCGACCAGGGGGGCTCTTTTCGAGAAAACTGCCCCCCTGGACCCCCTGCAAAAGCTTTTATTAATTGAAAAAATAAGACATATATGTTATCCTTCTACTTTAAGGAGGCAACAATGAAAAAAATTTTTTTCATCCTATTCTTGTTTTCAATTTTCTCTGCTTTTGTTTCCGCATCAACAACAACAAACAACACAACCATACTGCCGGACCTGGACAAACCCGATTCCATCAAAGTAGACGAAAAACAAATCTACATTACAGAAAAAGCACGAATCTACATCTATTCAAAAAAGGATTTTACCCTGATCAAAAAATTCGGCAAAAGCGGCGATGCCCCGGACGCATTTAAACCCCATATCAGGGGCAGAAAAAAAATATTTATCGATGTTCAAGCCGAAGATATCGCGATAACCAGCAATGAGAGGATATCCTTCTTTTCGAAGAACGGATCCTTCAAAAAGATGATGAGAATACCGCCGCAGACCGATGGATACTGTAGGGTAGGCGAAAAACTGGTGGCTTTAAGATATTATTTCGAAGGAAGAAATCCGAAAGCAACAGAATATATTATTTTGCTAAAGAAAGAAGCACAACACTACAAAGCCCTGAAAACAATCTATTCCACTAAAACCGGCGGCGGTAGACAGGTGAGGATAGTAAGAGGCAAGGTGGACTATGATCTCATTGCTGATTATTTTGGCTTCCAGGTTTTCGAAAATAACATCTATATCGCAGATACCAGCAAAGGTTTCTTCATTTCCGTGTACAATCGGAACGGAGAACCCCTGTATAAAATAAAAAAAGATTATGAAAAGCGGAAAGTAACAGATAAACATAAAGAAATCAAAACAAAAGAATTTCGAGACGGCCCGAACGGGAAATATGAAAAATATCTCAACCTGGTCTTCCCGGAACACTTTCCCGCTTTTCGGAGATTTTGGGTTTCGAAAGGGAAAATTTATGTCAATACGTATGCTGGAAGGGGAAATGAAAAAGAGGTTCATATCCTGGATTTGAAAGGTAATTTACTAAAAACAGCATTGGTGCCAACNNAACTCCATTCAAAAAAGTTGAATGATGAGTTATGAATGATGAATGATGAATATGGAGGAAAGAATGAAATCGCTTAAGTTAACAAAATTGTTTTTTATTTTTTTGACTCTATCGGTATTCATTGCCTGCGGTGGGAGTGGAGAAAGAACCGGGAAGATAGAAAAAGCCAATGCAGACGTGAATGTTAATAAAAAAGATGAATTCGGTCGAACACCGCTTCATTATGCGGCGCTGCGGGGGAAAACAGGGGAAGTACAACAACTGCTTGAAAAAAAAGCGGATGTAAATGCAAAAGACAATTACCAATTTACTCCTCTCCACTATGCCGCCAAAAAT
>WVZO01000575.1 GCA_011772425.1 Candidatus Aminicenantota bacterium | reverse complement strand
CAAATTTAGCAGTCTCCCGGCGCTGGTGGATATTAAAGAGGGGCCCAAAGTGGCAATCGCGGAAGCAGACCTGGAAGATTATCCGGGAATGTACTTGAGAGGCAATAATAATACGATGCTTACCGGGATATTTCCCGGTTTTCCCTTAAAGGAAGAGACTGTCGATTTGAGCAAGCGCGGAGGTGATCGAAGTATCCAGGTACTTGAATATGGGGATTACATTGCCCTTATCAATGGCAAACGCAATTTACCCTGGCGCGTGCTGGTGATTGCCGACAATGATGCGGACCTGGTGACCAGCGAAATCATTTTCACACTGGCAAAACCGCCACAAATCAAAGATACCTCCTGGATCAAACCGGGCAAAGTGGCCTGGGACTGGTGGAATTTTAACAATATTTACGGTGTGGATTTCGAGGCTGGAATCAATACGGAAACATATAAGTACTATATCGATTTTGCGGCCAAATACGGCATCGAGTATGTCATCCTTGACGAAGGCTGGTATGAACTTGGGGATTTGCTGAAAATCAATCCCGATATCGATATGGAAGAACTCCTTGCTTATGCAAAAGGTAAAAACGTCGGGATCATCTTGTGGGTAGTCTGGAAAACCCTTGAGGACCAATTGCATGAAGCCATGGAAAAATTTGCAGCGTGGGGTGTGAAAGGTATCAAGGTGGATTTTATGCAGCGGGATGATCAACGGATGGTGAACTTTTATCAGCGGATTGCCAGAGAAGCGGCAAAACGAAAAATGTTAGTGGATTTTCACGGCTCTTACACCCCCAGGGGTTTGCGGCGCGCCTATCCCAATGTGATTACCCGCGAAGGGGTTCGCGGCTTAGAACATTACAAATGGGAAAGCGGTTTAAGCCCTGAACACGAGGTAACTCTACCTTTTATTCGTATGCTGGCTGGTCCCATGGATTTTACACCTGGTGCTATGATCAATGCCCAAAAAAAGAATTTTAAACCTGTTTTTCGCAAACCCATGAGTCAAGGAACCCGGTGTCATCAATTGGCAATGTATGTGGTATATGAAAGCCCACTGCAGATGTTGGCTGATAACCCCACCCATTACCTGGGAGAACAAGAGTGTATGGAATTTTTGTCAAAGGTGCCCACCGTATGGGATGAAACAAAGGTACTCCAAGCCAGAGTGGCCGATTATATTGCAGTTGCCCGGCGAAAAAGAGATGAATGGTATGTGGGGGTCATGATGGACTGGACACCCCGGGAACTGGAACTGCGATTCGATTTCCTTGACAAAGGGACCTATACCGCTGAGATTTACCGGGACGGTGTCAATGCCCATAGAAACGGGAACGATTATAAACGGATGAAGAAAACCATTGAAAAAGGCCAATCATTAAAAATCAAACTTGCGCCTGGCGGTGGTTGGGCTGCCAGGCTCTATAAAAAATAATTTTTTTTGTCTCCGACGGCCAGGCCCCACCTTTTTCCTTAGACTTTAACCGGTTTTTGTTGTATAATTAAGTGATGGCAAAAGCAAGTGATGTAACCGGGATTTATGATCGAGAACTCCGTTTAGTGGAGAGAATTAGAGAACTATTAACCGGCAATTTCCTTTCAAAAGATGAATTATTCGATGAATATTGCGAACTGGGAAAAGAATACGAACGATTAGTTAGGCAGGCCATTAATATAACCCGGATTGGAGACGCAACCCAGAAAAAATTAATGCGCTCCTGGGAACTGGAACAGGAAAAGCGCCGCCTGGAACAAGTCGTTAAAGAGAGGACAGAAGAGATCGAAGAGAAGAATCGGCAGTTGGAGCAGAAAACAGCCCAGTTGGAAGAACAATCTGATAAACTGAAAGAGCTGGATCAGGTAAAGTCACGTTTTTTTGCCAACATTTCCCATGAATTCCGAACACCTCTTACCCTGATTTTAGGACCACTGGAGCAAATGCTTTCCACCTGCGACGACAAAGAACAGAAAAAGAAACTGAACCTGATGCTGCGAAATTCCCAGCGGTTACTGGGTTTGATTAATCAATTGCTGGACCTCTCAAAATTTGAGAGTGGAAAGGTGAAATTACAGGCAGGCTGGTTGAATATTATTCCCTTTTTAAAAGGTATTGCCGCTTCTTTTGAACCCCTGGCTGTTCAAAAAGAAGTGGATTTAACATTCTCCACCGAAGAAGAACATATCACGCTTTATTTTGATCCGGAGAAGCTGGAAGAAGTGCTCTTTAATCTTCTCTCAAATGCGGTAAAATTCCCTCCTGC
>WVZO01000326.1 GCA_011772425.1 Candidatus Aminicenantota bacterium | reverse complement strand
ATAGTGTTAGATATATTTTACGTATAAAAATAAAAAAAGTTTTTAAATTTCCCATTTTCCAATTATTTGAGGGTAATTTATTTCAAATTGCCAACTGCCAATTGTTAATTCTTCAACCGCTCGGCGGTCCAGGTACCATAGATTTCGCTGGTGGGGAAATAGGAGATTTGTCCTTCCATATGATTTTTATCGATAAGCTCCCCGTAGCAAATGATTTTGATTTTACCCGGCCGGAGTCTTATCCGTCTGGCTCTAATTTTGATGGTGCCGCTTTCCTCACCACCCTGTTTATAAACCTTACCGTCTTTAAACACCAGGATGTGCACACTGGGTGGGGGAGCTTCGCCTTTAAATGAGGTTTTTTCGTTCCACTTCAATGTCAGTTTCCATTTGCCTGATACATCCGTCTTTCCACAGGCGGAGAATAATACAGCCAGAACCACCAGGATTAAAAAGGCACTAAAAATACGTTTTCCCATCTTCTTTCTCATCATCTCCACATTTTAGTTCATTTCAACGTTAAATTCAACTATTAAACTGGAATATTATTGAACCATAAAGCATGATAGGAGACACACGAATTTTTCCCAAACTCTCGTACCGCACGGGCACTCTGAAAAAACTGATGCCCTCCGTGCGGATCTACTAAACCATATTCAGGATGGGCAGAAAATCGAAAAAAAATTATAAAGCTTTCTGCCTGCCCATCCTGAGCTCCTATGCCTTCGGCGACCAGGGGGTTCTTTTGAAAAACCACCCCCTGGACCCCCACAAAACTTTTGTAAAAGCCCCGTCGGGCCATCTTTAATGAAAAGCTTTTGCGGGGGGTCCAGGGGGGCAGTTTTCTCGAAAAGAGCCCCCCTGGCCGCCGGAGGCATTTATTGTAATGCCTTCATAAACGTGCGGCAATTCTCTACTAAATCCGGTCCGATTTTATGGAGTGCTCCGCCTATTAAAAAGATAACATCCTTGCCGTAGGTCTGGAGCATTTCCGGGATGCGTTCCAGGCTCATGCCGCCCCCGGGCATTGAGAATATGGGTTTAATATGCTGCATGGGAACGGTCGCGCCCCGGACTACCTGGCGGCAGTCGTTACGACTGAAAGGAAAACGACCGCCGTAATTAGGAAAAATCACCCCATCAGCCCCGGCCAGGCGAGGCAATTGACCAAAAAGCGTATAATGAGACACACCGTTTTCCAGGTTGATCACGAAACTGCCCTGGAAAGCTGGATGACTGATAATCGGCAAGGCAATGCCATCATCTTCAGCCAACAGACGCATGGTATCCAGTCCAATCAAACCAGGGGCTGCCATTAATCCCCCGGCGCCATTTTTTTTTGCAAAAAGGGCCTTTTCCGGGATTTGATGCGCGGGTGCGGTGATATTGGTGATATACAGGCATTTGTTCCCGGTTTCCCGGTTGGCGCGCTCGATGGCTTCGACACACCGCTGCACTCGTTCCTGGAAAGATGCAAAGGGCTGGTCTGTCAGTCCGTGGTCATCTTTTACCATGTCCACGCCTCCCAGGGCGAACCGGTAGGCCAATTCAGCCAGGATTTTGGCTGAAAGCCCCAGGGGTTTGAGAGCGGTACAAAATAAGGGGCGTTCAGGTACGCCCAGCAATTCCCGGAGTCCCTGGATACCGAACCGCGGCCCTTTGAAAATCTTTAAAATGCTATCCGGAAGTTCCAGGCGCTCCACACGAACCCCCGGCTTAAGACTGAAGTTCCCGAACATGACATTGACCAGTTGAGTCAGTTCAAATGCAGATATCTCAATAGGGTAGCTGATCGCAGCTTCCCAGCGGTCCGGGGTTAAGAACGTGAAAGATTCGATCTTTCCCAGGATGTGATTGCGAATGTCACCGCCTGGTACCAATTCGTCCGGGAACTCGATGGTTTGTTCCACACAGACAGCACTGGCTTTGGCATGGGCCTCTATTTCGCTGCCGGTGATACTGTAGACCACTTTAAAACGTTGACCGGACAGGTCAATGGATACATTAAAATCAAAATTGGAGTTATTATTGCTCAAAGTGCCTCCACTTTGGCTTCGCTGTGCATGGGTTCCAGGCGCACGGCAGCCAGATCGTTTTCATTAATTCCAAAAGACGTACCCAGGAGTTTTTCCACTTCTTCTACCAGGGCCATGGCATCGATTCTATATTCCCGCATCAGGTAAGGCCGGCTGGCGCCGTGGGCATAAGTATCCCGCAGCCCCAGGCGAATTAATTTCTTACCCACGCCTGCTTCGGCCATCATCTCTGCCACGCATGTTCCCAGACCACCGATAATGGTGTGGTTTTCCAGGGTAATGATGCCGCAGCGGGATTGGGCGATGGCCTCCAGGACAGCAGGATCATTAAACGGCTTAAGCGTAGAAATGTGCAGGTGTTGAATGGAAACACCCCGTTCTTGCAGCACGTGGGTAACCCGCATAGCCTCTTCCGTGCAGATACCGGAAGTGAAAAGGGTAATATCGTCTCCCTTACTCAACACCCGGGCCTGACTCAACCGTATGGGCTCAGACTTATCAAAAAGCCGGGGAATCTCACCACGCAGCATACGAACATAAACCGGGCCATCAATGGAATGAGCCACATCCAGGACCGATTCCACCTCCGTAGCATCCCCGGTTTCCAGGATGGTTAGGTTGGGAAGGGCACGCATTACCGCAATGTCATCTGTTGCCTGGTGCGTTGCACCACCAGGAGTGGTAATGCCAGGAAGAAATCCAAACATCCGTACCGGGAGATTGGGATAGGCAATGGACATAGATATCTGGTCCAGGGCGCGGCGGTACATGAATACGGCAAAGGTGTGAACAAACGGATAAAACCCCTCACGCGCCAGACCACCAGCAAAACTCATCATGTTTTGCTCTGCCATACCCATGGAAAAAAACCGCTCCGGGTAGGTATCGCGAAAAAGGTCTATCTCCGTAGAACCGGTTAAATCCGCTGAAAGCACCAGCACTTCAGGTTTGTCTTTCGCCCACTTTACCAGGTTTTGCGCGTGTACTTTTTTCAGGATTTCCATTGTTCTCTTGCCTCACCGTTTTCTTCCGGTCCGGGAGATTCGGAAAGAGGGGAGAATTTTTCCATAAGAAATGTTCTATACCGTTGACGTTCCTCTTCGTTTTTAAAGCGAACATAGTGTAATTTGGGTGCACGCTCTTTAAGAATATCCATGCCTTCACAGGTGTTGGTGTAGGCCAGCACCACCAGTGGACGGCCGTCAGGTGGAAGCTCTGCCGGAGCAGCAAGCGCCTCAACATCATGACCGTTTACCTTGTTTACCCGCACCCCAAATGCTTCCAACCTGGTTTGCAGCGGTTCGATGTTCATCACATCTTCCATTTTCCCATCACACTGCTGACCATTGACATCCACATAAATACCGATGTTATCCAGTTTGTGGAAAGAAAGCGCCTGTATGGTTTCCCAGGTCTGGCCGGACTGAAACTCACCGTCCGACATAAACACCCATTGGCGCCCGGTTTCACCTTTTAACCGTCTTCCCAGTGCAATCCCGGCAACCTGGCTCAAGCCCTGGCCCAATGAACCGGAAGTGATCTCATGGCCCGGTGAATGTTCCGCACCGATCATTTCCACTGTGCCGCCGTCTTTGTTAAACATCGCCAACCCTTTATCAGACATGCGCCCCACTTCAACCAATGCCGCGTACAGCACCAGTGCATATTGAACACAAGAAAGAAAAAAACGGTCCAGGTCAGGAGCTTTTGGACCATTGTAAGCCACACCGGTCCTGTAGCCGGGATTATCGGGACCGGGCACACCGAGAAAAGGCGGCGGAATCATGGGTGCTTCGCTGGGCCCCAGTTTCATGATTTTGGTATAAAGAGTGGCAAAAATCTCCGCAGACGAACATGCCTGGCTAAGGTAGCCGCCGTTGTTTTTAATGGTATGTTCCAGGACACGCCTGCGGATACCATATGCCGTGCGCGCTGCTGTTTCCTGCCAATTGGTCTTTTCTTTCTGCATTGTAGATTCAAATTTTATCATAATTGTACACGAAAGAAAACATGTAGTTTTACCGAAAAACGGCAGGATTTTAGCAATAAGTAAATAAACAACCTGATCAATTGTTCTGGAAGAAGTTTTTATTAACAGTTTTGCAAGCATATTCAGGGATATATATACCAGCCGGACCAATGAAAAAAATAAAAAAAGCAGTGAGAAAACTTATTTACTTCATGGTCTGGGATTGGTGGGGGTGCGCAGTGTCGTCGGAGTCGAAAGCAACACCGGTTCACCCTTTAATGTGCAGCGCAGTGCCCATATTCCCAATCTCTCTTATGATGAAGTAAAACAAATGTTCCAATGGTATGAAAAAGAAAGCGGGCAAAAAATCGAGACTGAAGTAATCGACCGGTTGTTTTTTGAAACCAACGGTCAGCCCGGTTTGACCTGCTGGTTCGGAGAATTGCTCAGCGAAACCTATAATAGAGACAAAACCGCCCCTATTACCATCAAAAATTTTAAATATGTATATAAATATGCCACCGATGTTTTACCCAATAATAACATCCTTAACATCATCAGCAAAGTCGACAAAGACCCTTACCGGGAACAGGTCCTGGAGTTATTTAGAACCGACAGCAAGATCGAATTTCGTTTCGATCGTAAACAGTTGAATTACCTGTATATGAACGGTGTTATCGATATCGAGACCATTGAGAATGACGAAGTGGAGCCGGAAACTTATTGTAAATTTTCCAATCCCTTTGTTCAGACCCGTTTATTCAATTATTTTTCCAATGAAATTTTCAATCAGTTGGGTCTTTTGGTCCATCCCCTGGACGAAATGGAAGATGCCGTCGACGAAGAGAGCCTCCATATTCCCAATATCATTACACGGTACAAGGCTTATATAAAGAAAAACCGTGATATGCTGTTCAAGGGAGTACCGCGGAGAAAAAACGATATGAGAATATTTGAGGCGGTTTATCATTTTAATTTATACCGCTACCTGTACGATTTGCTAAAGAAAAGGGGTGTGGAGGTGATACCGGAGTTCCCCACCGGCAACGGCAAAATCGATTTGATATTGAAATACCGGGAAAAGATTTATGCGTTAGAGTTAAAGAGTTTCAAAGAAATGTACGATTACCGGAAGGGAATCGATCAAGCCGCGGAATATGGGCGGCGGTTGGGTTTAAAAGAGATTGTGCTGCTGATTTTCGTGGAATTAAGCGAAGAAGAGGTAAAAGAACTGGAACAGGAAATCGAGAAGCCCGGCATCAAAGTGATTGTCATTCCCATCGGCGTCTTATAAACCGCTATGAAATTACTTTTGCCTCCGGCGGCCAGGGGCTCTTTTTAAAAAAACCGCCCCTGGACCCCGCAAAAATTTTTTATATGCGGACAGTCATCGTACCACGTTTTTACACATTGCCACATCGTTTACTTTGTATTTCTTTCTCAACTTCTCAACCTCTCAACTTCTTTTTTTCGTGTCCTTCGTGCCTCCGTGGTTCTCATCATCGCCGTAAGGCGTTTAATAATCGCCCGAAGGGCACCTTTTTCTAAATAAAAAATTTTTTTCTGAGATTTTTTCTCTTCACTGCTATTTAATAGAGTAAAACTTAAAAAATTAGGAGGTTATAATGAATAGGAATTTTGGTTCGAAGTTAATTGCAACAATGGCGATAGTTATGATGTTTTCCCTTAGCCTGTCATTACAAGCACAGGTAAGGAAACCGGATTTAACCATCGTAAAGATCACTGTAGACCGTGATTGTAAATTAGCAGTGGTGGTAAGAAATAACGGCCCCGGGATGCTGCCTGATTACGTTTACACCAACCACCACCCCAAAAGTGCCGGGGTATTTGTATACATCAACGGCAAAAGCTGGGGCGGCCAATCCATTTGGAAATTTGACCCCGGCAGGAAGCTGCAAAAACCAGGCGGTGTGACCACCTGTATTTTGAATTACAAAGTCGGTCCTCCCATCAATGTAAAAGCAGTGGTGGACCTGTGGAACGATGTTAAAGAAGCCAGGGAAAGGAACAATATACGTATCCGCAAGCGCTTAAGCTGCAGATCCACACCGGGCAGAAGGATGCCGGACCTGGTGGTCAAAGATATCCGGCTGATAAAGGATTGCAAAATCGAAGTCACCATTAAAAACATCGGAACTGCAGGTGTCCCGGATTCCTACTATGATTTACCCAACGCAGTAGGCGTGCAAATGTACAATGGCACAAAACCCTGGGGAGGTATAATACTGAAAGGATTTGACCCCGCAGGAAAACTAAAAGTCCCGGGCGGAGAGGCCACTCACGTCTGGTTCCCTCTTGCGGCTAACTTGAACCTGAGCCCCGGTACCCATAGCATCAAAGTGATCGCAGACCACGGCAGCGTACTCCCGGAATTAAGTGAAACCAACAATACCAGGACCGAACGGCTCACCTGCAGAAAATTGACAGTTGCAACATCGACACCTGTTGTCACTGCCACAAAACCGCCAGTAACACTGGCAAAGACTCCCAAACGCTTTCTCCTGCATTTTAAAGATGCCTACCTGGGGTATGTAAAATCCAGCAAATCCCTCCAGATCATTGCAGAAAAAAATGTTCTGTCTTACGGTGGTGATTGGCAAAAATGCCAATTAACTCCCACCCTCTTCCATCTCAGGGAAAATTTCTGGAAAGGTTTTTATTGGGAAGTTAACACAGCCCAAAAAGTTGTGTATCGTGTCAAAGGCGGAAGTTTTTGTAAAGGCGGCGGCACAAAAGAAAAGTTGAATATGACCGTCAAAGTAACCAGTGGTTACTTCTATCTATATTTTAGCAAAGCCTACCTGGTCTATGTGCCTTCCACCAAAACACTGCAGATCACAACAGAAGGCAATGTGTTATCTTACGGCAGTGACTGGCAAAAATGTAACCTGAAAACTTTCCTCTATGAGTTAAAACAAAATGTCTGGCAAGGCTTTTATTGGAAAATTAATACCAGTAAAAAACAAGCCTGGAAAATCACGGGCGCTCAATTTTGCCAACTTGGTGGTACAGAGACCCCATTAGCCAATACGACTGTCGAGGTGGTATATTAAGGAGATCGATACCTTTTTGGCTTTCTCATTTACCCCAATCATAAAAAGGGGCGGGAAATGTTTTTCCCGCCCCTTTTTTATTAATATTCTGTAAAAATGCTCTAAAAAAAACGAAGTTTTCCCGCCTGGTATCTTTCAACCGTCATGAAGGATCCTATTGGGTGGGGACGCCGTCCCCTTTTTTGTCTACTTACGTACTTACGCGTCCTTGACTTCGCCAATATAGGCCAGTTTATGCCCTGAAAACACAAGCACCAATTTAATTAAGGTGGTTTTTTCAATGCTCTTCCTGAAATTTTCATCTATACTGTACCGTTTCAATTGCTCCTGCGCTTCGGATTTCAGTTGCTCCACCTTTTTTTTACTCTTTCCGTCGATACTTTTCATGTATTTTATTTCGATAAGATATGCAAACTTTATCCCCTCATACTGTGCAATAAAGGGCTCCATTGCCAGGTCGGCATATCCTTTGTTGAATTCCCTTTCGGGATGGACAATATATAAATCGCTCCACCCCAGGTAGGCAATCAAAAAGCCTTGTATGAACTTTTCACCGGTGATCAAATCTCTCAGACTCATACTTTTTTCCATCTGTTGGGCGATATAGTCAAACAAAGGTCTCCATTCTCCGTTATATGCCATGTTTTCCATTTTTTCAGAATATTTGTAACGGTCCAGACTAAGCACCCCGGTTTCATCGTATGCTTCACGAATATATTCATAGAATAATTTTTTAACCGCCTCGTTGGGAATTGCCAATCGCACGTTGTTTCCCTTTTCAACTGCATCAATAGTGACCAACCCGAAATAGAACAACAACGAACTGAAATTCTCATGACGCTCAAGGAGTTTCAATGGGAACCCTTTTTCTATTTTGGATTTTAAAAAACCGTTTTCCATCACCGCCTTTAATTTTGAAAAATTCCCGTTGGTTTCTTTTATTCCCTTTTTGTCCATCAATACCAGGTGTCTTAATTTCCCGTAATCCGTCTTTACATTATCGTCGAATAGTTCATCAGGTATTTTGTGATTTTTGAAATATTCTTTAAGAAAATATAGTACCAGGGTNNTAGTACCAGGGTTGGATTAAATACTTCGCCGGCTGCTTCTTTTGAAAACCGGTAATGGTTATACCACCGGTTCATCACCTCGAATAGATATTCGCTTTCATGCCGGATTTCACCTGCATTCCTGTAACATTCGATCATCTCCATGACTTCTTGTTCGCGGAATCCCATCATCTCATTGAAGGCTCTGTCGATAGAAATATTTTCCCCGATGTTAAACCCGGAAGTAACATCGTCCATGGTGATAGGAGATACACCTGTTATAAAAAGGC
The DNA here is from genome assembly GCA_011772425.1 of Candidatus Aminicenantota bacterium. Classification (GTDB taxonomy): domain Bacteria; phylum Acidobacteriota; class Aminicenantia; order UBA2199; family UBA2199; genus JAKAGC01. The sequence goes on along the minus strand of WVZO01000326.1, from coordinate 29 downwards.
GTTCGATGGGTATATCGGTGCCGGAGGTC
>WVZO01000075.1:13453-14577 GCA_011772425.1 Candidatus Aminicenantota bacterium | reverse complement strand
ACTATTCCTTGACTGTCCCAGGTGATCACATGATAATCCCCCACTTCCCAGGATTCACCGCCATTGGGAGAGGTGACAAAAATAGCCGGGGGCAAAACAAGGGAAAACAACCCATCACTGGTATCCGTGGGATAGGTGTCAATATCGGTAATTCGCACCCGGCAGGTATCACTTTCCAGGCCGGGATTATCCGGGATGGCCCAATTGTATTTGCCGTCATTGGCAGTGGAATCCACGATGGTGGTCCAGGAGCTGCCGTTGGTGGTGGTGAATTCGATTTTCACATTGCCCACGGTCCCGCTGCTGGTCCAGGTGATGTCATGGGAAGAACCGGTCTCCCAGGCCTCACCGCCGTTGGGGGAAGTAATGGTGATAGAGGCCGGGATGACAATGGAAAACACGACATCACTGGTATCTTCCGGGTCATTGTCGATTTCCCTGACCCGCACCAGGCAGTTGTTGGAAGGCGTGTCCGGTACAGTCCAGGGATGAGTGCCGTCATTGGGGGTGGAAGCGATGATCGTGGTCCAGGACGTGCCGTTGTTGGTGGAATATTCGATATTCACATCTCCCACTATACCCTGGCTGGTCCAGGTGATATCATGAAGGGAATTGGTCTCCCAGGTCTCGCCGCCATTGGGCGACGTTACCGTGATAGCCGGGGGGAACACAATGGAAAATACCGCATCGCTCACATCAAACACCCCACTGGCGTTATCCGTCACCCGTACCAAGCAATTGTCCGATGGTGTATCGGGTATAGTCCAATTATAACTGTATTGGCTGGTGGATTCTACCAGCGTTGTCCAGGTGCTGCCGTTATTGACGGAATACTCGACTTTCATGCTGGCCACCGGGACCGACGTATTCCAGGTAATTAAGCAATTGAATCCTACCTCGAATTGCTCGCCGCCATTTGGATATATGATGGTAATCACCGGCAGCGCGGCAATGGTGAACACAGAGTCACTGGTATCCGAGGGGGAACCGTCGATCTCGCTGACCCGCACCAGGCAGGAGGAAGAGGGGGTTGCCGGTACTGCCCAGGCGTAATGACCGTCATTGGCTGTAGAAGCAGTGATCACTGTCCATGAAGAACCATTATTGGTGGAATAGTCGATCTT
>WVZO01000075.1:0-13337 GCA_011772425.1 Candidatus Aminicenantota bacterium | reverse complement strand
ACATATCGATACCCCGGTGCTTCGGTCATATTGCCGCGGTCATCGTAATCGAAACCCGACGTGTCGATGCGGTTATAGCCGTCATAAGACAGGTCGGATACGATAATCCCGTTTTCCCTGGCGATTTCCAGGTTCCCATAGTCGTCATACGTATAAGAATAACTTTTCCCGCCGCTGTAAGAAGCCGACGTCAACCGGTACAGGCCGTCGTAAATGAAACCGGCATCAAAACCGGGTACGGTAGTGCTAATGGAGGTAATATTCCCCACGTTGTCATACCCGTAGCTGCCTGCCCGGTAAAGATAAGTAACCCCTTTTTTTAACGATGCCGAGGATATCCCTCCCCTGNNAGGTGGGTTGTTTCCCATAACCGTAAACCGAGTGGCTTACCAGGGATTTGCCATTGAAGTTTAACGTTTCCGGCATATTCAACCCGTTATTGGTATAGGTAATTTTTTTCCCATCAGGATAGGTGATAGTCTTGAGGTTGTTATTGCCGTCATAGGTATAGGAAATGGTTTTGGCACTCAAGCCCGGGATGGTTTGCCGTTCGCTGAGAATAGAACCCAGGGTGTTGTAGGTGATTTGGTCCCGCACCCAGCCGCTGCCGGAGACCTCTTCCAGCCTCCCCCTGGTATCATAATCATGATCGATGGTTTCATCTCCCGCATTGACCAGGTCTAATTGATTGGACGTATTGTAGGTATAAACGATGGTGTATCCTCCCCAGGTTTTTTGCCATAAGTTGTTTTCAGGGTTGTATACATAACTAATGGGATTGGTCTGCAAACCGGTTTCCGGATGGGTTTCGGAGGTGACCTGGTCCAGGCCGTTGTAGGCATAGGTCTGGGTGCGGGAATTATTATACGTTACCTGGGTCACCCGGCCGATGCCGTCATAGGTGTAATAGGCGGTCCTGTTGGCGTCATCCTTTAACCGGGTAAACATACCCGGCAGCCCTTCATAGGAGAAGATGGTTTGATTGTTCTGGGCATCGGTAACGGTTTTCTGGTATCCGCTGTAGGTGATAGTGGTCACCTTGCCCATGGGGTCGGTAATGAAGGTGGGATTCCCGGCAGCGTCATATTGATAATTGTACATATGGCTGGCTGAGGTGCTGTCTTTACTTTCAGCAATGACCCGGCTTTCGGCATCCAGGGTTTTTCTATAATACAGGGTAATGCCGTCTCCACTCTCGGTAAAACCCGTATCCCGCCCCAAACCGTCCCAATATTTCACCACTGTATTGCTCCCCCGGGTGATTGTGACGGAATTGGCGGACCAGGAGGCATTAATATCGTTAAACCCGGGAGGCATATCGATTCGTGTAATGCGGTCCAGGTTGTCATAGGTGAAATTCATGGTGCCGTTGTGTTGGTTGGTTTCGGATTTTATGGCACTGTTATAACTGGAAATGGTGCGGGTAAACACGGTAAAACCGGGCCGTTTGAATTCCGATTGAACGCCGTAGCGGTAGCGATAGGTTTCTGTGCCAGCAGTACCGGGCAGATTAATGGTAATGGTGATATCATTGGGATTGGTGCTGGAATAGGTGTAATCCCAGGTTAAATAGGTGCTGCCGCTTCGCCAGCGCTTGATCTCGTCCAAAGCCCCATTGGTATAATATTTGGTTTGCGTCTCTTTTAACTTGCTGTTACTGCTGTTATAGACGATTTCCTTTTTGATATAATCGAGCATGTACTTACTGGTAAAGGTACCATTGGTTTCAAAATAATATTCCAGTGTTTTGTAGTTTTTCAGGGTTGTACCGGATGTGCCGCCGTAGTACTTGATCTTTGTGGGTAACCCGTATTTTTTCACAGTAGAGCGTTCATACAAATACTCCTCGGTACTATTGGCATCTCCCTTGCGGGTATTCAGGGACTTTGAAAGCAGCGGCGCTTTAATGCTGCCCATGTTGATCCCCAGCACGATCCACTGGTTATAGGAAATTTCAAAGGGTTCCCACTGGGTCTCCTCCGCATAACTCCCGTCTGAAAATGATTTCTCTTTGATTAAACCGATTTTCCAGGGCGCAGCGGAACTATAGGCATGGTAGGTGGCATAGGTAGTATACAGGGGGCCATTAACCGTTACCGTCCCTTCGGGGGTGTTATAGTAAGCCGGGTAGGTATAGGTCCAGGTTTTAAAGGCGCCGCCAGGTTCAAATTGAATCCGTTTCTGTTTCACCACGCGGGTTTGCAATGAATAAACCTGGTAATAAAAGGTATGATCTTCATAATCATATTCCATGCGGCCGCCGTAGGAGGTATTCACCGCCTTTAACTTCCATTGGGACGACTGCCCGTTTTCGTATTCATAGGTCACGGCAGGGATTTCCGGCGGTTCAAAACGGCTTAACCTGTGGTAACCGCCGCTGAAGGTATCCACGGTATAATAGTAATAAACCGTGGAACCGGTGGTATTTTTTACGCTGATGCGGGTCAGTTTATTGCTGCTGGTGGTAAAATCCACCACCCGGTTCATACTGTCGGTGATTCGATCGATATTGGGAGAACTGGTGCCGTCATAGGTAATATCGAAATAATGACCGTAGGAATTTTCGATCCGGGTCACCACCCGCACCTGTTCCTGGCTGCCGCCGTAATTCAAGGTAGCTGTCCGGCCAAAGGTCCATACGGTGCCGTCTTTAAAGTAGAGTTTGAAATTACTCTTATCATACGTTAAAAAATCCCGGGTCACATAATCCGAACCGTTGGCATTGGGGTAAGCGGTTTCCCAGCGGCCGTCGGGAAATTCGATCACCGGCTCGGTGGAAGAGTAGTAGTGGACTCTCCCCATATGGATGGACCAACCGATTCCCACGTATGAGTACGATTCCTGCTGGATGGACCAGGCACTGCCGGCCAGGCGGTCCCTGACAATTTTAGAATTATATACCCGCCATATTTTCAAATCAAACCCATTGGGGCCTGGTAAATGGATATCCAGGTTTCGTAAGGTCAGGTTGCCGGTAAACAGATCGATGTTTTCTTCCGGCACTGCGCCATGCAGTCCGTGCTCGACAATAATTCCTATGCGGTCGTAAATCCCGCTCTCGGCAAATACAAATCCGGTTGACAGGCTGTGGGAGAAAAAAATCAAAAAAAAGAAGAAAATATTGACGAAAAAATGAGCCTTTTTTCGGTTGATTTTCATAGCCTAACTCCTTGTTTAATACGCAGTACGTACTAAAATCAAAAACACCTTTTTACAGGCGGTTTTTGTTTCATGCAAAGTCTTGAAAACAAAGCTGGAAGCGACTTTATACCATATACTATTGACCCGGTCAAGCCTGAGATTTTTCATTAAAAGGGTCGGTTTTAAGAAATAAATTAGGGGAAAAAACCGGGGTCAACACCGGGAATTTCCAAAAAAATTAATTTTTTAGGATTTATCTCCGGTATTTCTCGAACTTTCTTGTTACCCTTTGCCTCAACATTTTTTTTATTTTTTTTTAAAAGTCAGTTTTTTTCAATTTCAATTAAGCGGCGAATCGATTTGGCAAAGCGTCCCAGTTCAATGGGTTTATTAATGATCTCCCCAATTTGCAGGCTTTTGGCTTTTTGTTGAGTGATCACCTTACTGAAACCGGTATAACCGGTACAAAGAATCACCGGTACAGTCGTATTAATGGTGCGGATTTTTTGAATAAATTGATCCCCTCTCATCTTAGGCATGAGGTAATCGGTGATGATCATATCGAATCGATCAGGAAGTTTTTGAAATATCTCAAAGGCTTCGACACTGCTGGTCACTGCTGTTACTTCATAGCCCAATTCCTTCAATATTTTTTTCTCAGCCTCTGCCAGATAGGCATCATCTTCTACAAGAAGTATTCGCTCATTTCCTCCTTGAATCGATTCCTCTACCTGGGTTTGCTTATGAATGACCTCGACAGTAACGGGAAGGAGTATTGAAAAAATAGTCCCTTCACCTACTTTGCTGTAAACAGAGATATTTCCATCATGGCTTTCCACAATTCCATGCACCACGGCCAATCCCATACCCGTGCCTTCCCCGGATTTTTTGGTGGTAAAAAAGGGATCGAAAATTTTGTCCATCAGTTCAGGTTCGATGCCGTGGCCTGTATCACTGATAGTCAAGCGAATATGTGGACCGGGACTCAACTCTTTGTACACACTATCTTCAATCATTTCTTCGGTTAGCCTAACCTCCAGGATCCCCCCCGTTTCTCTCATGGCATGCGCTGCATTGGTGCAAAGGTTCATGATGACCTGGTGGATTTGGGTGGGGTCAGCCAAAATAAAACTATCTTTTGCATCTATCTTAGAGACAATCTCAATGGTTTCCAGCAGCGATGAGCGCAGCAGCTTAAGAGCTTCTTTTACAATTAAAGCCGGTTGAACCGGTTCTTTTTCTTTTTTCCTGTCTTCCTGGCGGCTAAAGGTAAGAATTTGCTTTACCAGGTCTGTTGCCCGCTTGGAAGCGGTGTGTACCTCTTTTAAATATTTTTGAATCGAGGAGTCGTTTTCTGTCTTCAGGATAGCCAGGTCCGTATAACCGATAATTCCTCCCAATATATTGTTAAAATCGTGGGCAATTCCCCCGGCCAGTGTTCCCATTGCCTCCATTTTCTGAGTCTGGATCAGCTGTTTTTCCATGACCAATCTGTCCGTAATATCACGGCTGGAGCAGGCCATCATAACACCGTTGTCCCTTTCAATCGTGAAATACAACTGCTGGATGTGTCTTAAACGGCCGTCAGGTCTTTCGATTTGTATGACCTGGAGATCATTTTTAAAGGGGTTGTCACCGGTTTTGAAAAAATTCTCCCATAACGTCTCTATTTCCCTATAATTCTCATCGGTTCTTTCTTCTTTTGGTTTTTGTTGGAATTGAACATCCCAGATCTTTTTCCCCACCACCATGGCGCGTTTGATGCCGCAAATCTCCTCCTGTCCGCTGTTCCACTCTATAATAGAACCCTTTTCATCTACAAGGAATATGCCATCCTGGGATTTCTCGATGATACTCCTGAATTTTTCCTCACTCTCCAGGATCGCTTGCTCAGCTCTTTTGCGTTCCTGGATCTCCTCCCTTAACTTCTTATTCGCCATTAGAACCTCTAAGGTTCGTTCGTTAACCATCTCTTCCAGTTGATTCCTATATTTGTGAAGTTCCTCTTCCATCATAATTCGATCGCTGATATCATGAGCCACACTCATCCAGGCGGGTTTGCCATCAAAATAGATATCAGTGGTCATAATTTCCACGATCCGCTCCTGGCGATCTTTGGTTAAATGGGTATATGTGTCGGGAGTTCCCATGTTCCTTTTATCGATGTTTTTCCTTACTGCTTCAAAGTCCTCGGGTTTATGCAGATCAAAAGGTGTGATTAAGAGAATTTCTTCTTTGGAATATCCATAATTTTTTATGGCCGCATCATTGCAGTGCAGAAATTTATAGGTAATAGCATCGTAAATAAACACCGGGTCTGGAATATTGTTGATGAAAGAGAGGTATTTCATCCGGGATTCTTTCTCTTTCTTGCTCTCTCTCATGTTTTGAATCCGTCTCATCTCTTCCAGTTGTCTGTGCAGTTCTCTATTTTCCTGGCGAAGTGCTTCTTTGGTCGTTGTCGAAAGTGTCTTTTTTGGTGGCATATCTTACCTGCCCTTTACCTTTAGTGGCTCTGCAACTCATCCCGCAGGTATCCTCCTTTGCGGGGGCTTTTTTCATTTCCAAATAATTTTGGATACCATATAATTTTAGTATAAATGAATGAATTTTACAACAGAAAAATGCATAAATATTTTAGGGTGGGGAAGCCGTCTGCTTAAAGAGACTGAACATCATAGCAGTAAAGGCATGCAGCAGCACGATGGTGTAGCCAGTGGGCAGATCAAAGCGGTACGAGACGGCGATGGCGATAACATTGATCACCAGTCCCGCTGTCCAGGCGATAATGACGGGTTTTCCCTTTTTAATTTTTATTGCCACAAAGGCCGGTCCGATCAGCAGTGAAAAGACCACAAACACACCGGCCAGCTGAACCGAACTGGTAACCGTAAATGCAAAGGTGGCAAAGAAGAGGAAATCCTTAACAAATCCCGTGGTTTTCTTGTTAATAAAAACGATAAACAGCCCCAGGAAGAAATAGAGGATTGCTACCTGGATGATCTTTTTCATGGGGGTAAACAGGATGTCTGCAGCCAGTAAGTTCTGAAAATCTTCCATGCCGTGGGGTGATTGGGAAAGCAAAATAAACACGCCGGATACGCCAAAGGCGTAAAGTAGACCGATAAATGCTTCCAGGTGTTTTTCTCGCCGGGCTGCCAGGCTGCTTAGTAGTGCTGCCCCCAACGCAAAGACCAGCGAAATCGGATAAAGGAACCGACCGTTAAAAAAAAGTAAAGCCGCAGCCGCCCCAAGTGCGGACATCTGGCCGATGGCAAGGTCCGTGAAAATAATGCCCCGCTTGATGATTTCCAACCCAAAATAAGAGTGTATCCCCAGCAGTACCAGGGATAACAGGAATGCTGAAAACAGGATGTCTATCATTAGTCTGTCAACCTCCTGGCAATTTCATCAAAAAGGGAAAAAATATCGGCAGCTTCTTTGACCGCCCCCACATCGTGGGGAATGATTACCACTTTTGCGCCAGTTTTGTTGGCAACAAACCGGGCGGTTTTGGCACTGTGGTACACATCCTGGAAAATCAACCTGATATTGTGTTTTTTGATCAATTCAATGATGTCGGCCACGTGCCTGGAAGTCGGGGGGATGCCGGGAAGGGGTTCCAGGGTGCCCAGCGATTCGATATGATACCGGTGGAACAGGTAATCATACAATTTGTGGTACTCCACCACTTTGATGTCCTTTACACGGATGAGTAGCTTCTCCCATTCCTCGATTTTCTTTTTCCATTTGTTGTTAAAAACGTCGTAATTATCCATGTATACCCGGCAATTGTCCGGGTCCAATCGGCATAATTTATCTTTGACAGCGCGGGCAAAGATGGGAATATTGTAGGGGTCCAGTTGAATATGAGGATTGCCTTCCGGGTGGACATCGCCGTGGGCCCGTGATACATCCAGGTGAACGTCAATGGGTTTTACCAATTCCATTAAACTCAAAAAGCCGCTGCTTCCCGTGTTGATTTTGGGGTTATTGGCCTGCTGCATGACCGGGGGAAGCCAGCCGATTTCCAACTGCCCCCCATTGATAATCAGCAGGTGGGCTTTCCTTAGTTTGGCAATAAATGACGGTTTGGGCGTAATAAAATGGGGGTTCCGGTTCCCTTTGGCCAGAGCGGTAACTGATACCAGGTCCCCGCCAATCCGTTGGGTGATATCCGCAATGTACCGGTAGGACGTCACCACCTTTATTTTTCCATAACCCAACAGGGTGAAACCAAACACCAATAAAACACATATGATTATTTTTCTCATTTTTCTACTCCTAATTCTAAAAGGGGTGGGCGCCGTGGGCGCCGATGGCAAGGTTGAACTGCAGAATAAACCCATGAAAGTTTTTGCGCGCTTCCTCCACGTATCCGTACTTGTTAATGTTGTACTGCAGCCGTATTCGTGAAAATTCCGTGGGATTATAATCCACCATGAAACTATAACGGTTGAGTTTTTCCGACAGCCCCAGGGGATTACCATCCAGGATGACATGGTTTTTGTTTAAATAATCCCAACGGGCACCCAGCCGCCACAGTTTGTGCAAGCGAAAGATCAATTGGGCATATAGGCCGGCTTGTTTCTTTTCCAGCGGTGCGCTTTCCACTTCAAATCCTTCGTGTTCATGGTTATCTTCATGCACCGTATAACGGGTGCCTTCCATGTCCCGGGACATGTATTCCACCTGGAGCACCAGGTAGCGGTAAGAATCCATAATGTATTTGGCAGTGAAGTTTACACCGAATATCCGGGCATCACCGGCAAAACCATGGGATTCATGTTCCTCTTCAAAGCGGTTGATGCGGGATTTTCCCAGGGCATATGAAATACCCGCCAATACCACCAAATCGCCAATATCCAGGGATGTTTTACCGAAAAAAGTCCAGGTATTGGGAAGCGGAGTCTCTTCGATTTCAATTTCCTCTTCGGTTTCCATTTCCATCAAATCAAAACCCTCGGTGCCGAAACTGTTTTCGTTTTCTCCCTGGAGGGTTTCGATGCCAAAACCAAGATAAAAGTCCGTGGGCGCTACCCAGTTCAACTGGATACCTTTTTCCAATAAACCTTCGTCTCCGAAGAAGGCGCGATACACCAGCGGTGCATCGGCAAAATCCCAAAGGTGGTGGTGTTGCTCATTCAATCGGCCAAAACTGCTGTAAAATTTCCCTAGCTTTGCCCTGAATCCCAATGGTAGGCGTCGTGTGGTCACATAGGCTTCTTCGATTTCAAAGGAGCTCTCCGACAAATGAAACGAGGTAAACAGGTCGAAATACGGGTCCACCACAGCGTACAGGACCAGTTCACCGTAATTGAGATTAAACCCGTTTTCCCCATTCATGGATGCATGGGAATGACCGTCTTCGCCATGGGAGTGCGATTCTCCCTCTATAAAACCGGGAATTTCCAAAGCTGCGAAAACCTCACCATCGATATTCCTGCGTACATAAGAAAAGTCCAGGATAAATGATATTCCCGGCAAAAACTTTTGCTGCGAAAACGGGTCTTTTGAAGAAGATGATGACAATGATTCATCATACAACCCGATAAGTTTAATTTTACCGCTTTCTTCAGCAAATACAAATCCATTGGGTACCGCCAGTAACAGGAGTAAACCCACTAATATGAAATATTTACTTCTCATCTTTTTTTCCTTTTTTCGCGGCTAAAACCTTAATCCACCCGGGCAACTGGCCGATGTGTTCCAATTCCATGTACCTCGGGTATTTCCCGGGATTAATATTTGCATCTGTAACTTTCTCATGTTCCCAGTAGAAAGGGTAGGGGATAAACACCGCGTAACCTCCTAATTCCAAGACCGGGAAGATATCGGATCTCAACGAATTTCCCACCATCAGGAACCGCTGCGGGGCAATGTTGTATTTTTTAAAAACAGCTTTATACGCGGCTTTTGTTTTTCGGGTGCGGATTTCGATGTATTTAAAATATGTGCTGAGACCGGAGCGGGCAATTTTGGATTCCTGGTCAAACAGGTCTCCTTTGGTGAGAATCATCAACGGATAGGATGCGGATAATGTTTTGATGGTGTCTTCGGCGTGTTCCAATAATTGCACCGGCGCTTTTAGCATCTGCTTACCAAGATCGACAATCTTTTGAATATCATCTCCTTTAATCCGGCCTTCAGTCAGCTCAATGGCCGTTTCAATCATGGATAACGTAAACCCTTTCACACCGTAGCCGAAATGTTTAAGATTGCGCATCTCTGTCTCAAACAGTTTTTTTTCAATCCATTTGGCACTGTGGTAATGGGAAAGCAGTGCTGCGTATTTCTCGTGGGTCAAATGAAACAGCGATTCCATATGCCACAGCGTATCGTCTGCATCAAAAGCAATCATGTCCAGTATGGTCATTGGTCATTAGTCATTAGTCATTAGTTTTTTCTCTAATGCTTGTTTTTGGGGTTCCAAAAGAAACGCAGCAGCCAGGGCACCGCGGTTGCATTGTAAAAAATGTTCTATGCTCCAACCGAAAACCTGGTGTAGCTTTTCGTATTCGTCTGAGAGGGAAATATTTGTAATGGTGCGTGTATCGGTATTAATGCCCACCGATACCCCGGCATTATATAACCCGGCGATGGGATGATCCGTGTACGTATCGAAAACGTCGATTTGTATGTTGCAGGTGGGACAAACCTCCAGGTGGATGTTTTTCTTTTTCAATTCTTCCAGCAATTGCGGGTCTTCGATGCTTCGTACACCGTGACCGATGCGTGTGGGTTTAAAATGTTCCAATGTTTCCCACACACTTTCCGGTCCCCTGGCTTCACCCGCATGCGCAGTACAGGGAATTCCCCGCTCCCGGGCATACCGGAACGCTGAAATATGGGCATCGATAGGAAAACCGGCTTCATCTGCACCAATATCCAATGCTGCCACTCGTGAACCCTGGAATTTTTCCACTAACTGCACCGTTGTCATACTTTGTTCTTTTGTATAATGACGCAGCGTGCATAAAATCACCCGTGCCTCAACGCCCGTCTCTTCCACTGAACGGGAAACCGTTTCCTCTACAATCCGGACTACATCTTCCGGCGTCAATCCCTGCTGAAGATGCAGCAGTGGTGAGAAACGGATTTCCGTATAAATGACATTATCTTTTTTTAACTGCTGGAAAAGGTCTTCGGTTACCAATCGGAGTCCCTCTTCGCTTTGCATCAACTCCAGGCTGTTGTCGATAATTTTCAAAAAATTTGCCAGGTCCTTGTATTTCGCAGCTCCGATAAAATCCTCTTGATAGTCTTCCCATGTAGTGCCCGGCCTCAACATGGAAACCACATCAAAGCTGAGACAGCAGTCCAGGTGCAGGTGCAGTTCCACTTTAGGCAGCGATTCAATTTCATTGCGATTTAACTGTTTGCTTTTCATACCCCCATTTTATAAAAAATATGAGATGCTTTCAAGTCATTGCCTCCGGCGGCCAGGAACCTTTTTGAAAAAAGGTTCCTGGACCTCCAAAAACTTTTGATACATGGTCAGCCTGTATTACGATGCTTCAATCACCGTACCCCATTGGAATCGTTACCATTTGCTTTTTCTATCCTCTGCCTTACTGATTTACTGACTCACTGACTTTCTGGCCTTCTGCTCTTCTTCGTGTCCTTCGTGTCTTCGTGGTGAAAAAATTTGTCTTACATCATGATTTTGGACGTTTTTTGTGGTACACGATGTTATATTAGAAATGTAAAATGTAAGGAGATCATGAAATGCAAAATGGGTTACCTGGTTTTAAAAGTGGCATAAGTTTTGGGCGGCCGGATTTGAGTCTGGTGGCTGGGGCTCAGGGGCCAGGAAAATCCGGCCGAAACACAGCAGCCCACCCACAAAAAAGTTATCCGTTTTTTTTTATTAGTCCGTATATATATAAATGTAGGAAACGCTCAGTCCTTTTGTGGATTGGGCATTGAAAGAGCACAAGTTGTCTTTTTTAGTATCCTCCTGAGATTTGGTCTGGTGCTGTTTCGCCCCACCCCTCCGGGGGCGGCGGGGCGAAACAGCCACCTACTTACACGTAATCAAACCGGCGAATAAAGGAATCGATAATAGGATTGACTTCTTCAGTCTGATATATTGGAGCCATATGGCCGTAGCTGATCCATTTGAATTGGCAATTGGACAGGTTTTCGGCCAATAGTTCGGCAACCCGCCGCGAATCCGGTGGACTTTGACGCCCAGCCATCAGGCAAACCGGGAGTTTAAATTTGCTGTAATCTTCAAGGGACAGCGGTTCGTTTAACAATGCTTTGTAGGTCAGTGATAATTGTATGACGCTGGGGTACAACATTTCCTTAATTGCATCGGGGAAACTTGAGAAGGTTCCGGCACCGCTCCAAAAATCAATAAAATTTTCTCCTGCTTCAGCGACTTTTCCTTCTGCTATCTTTTTGTTTATAAATTCTGCCCTTTGACGGATTTGGGTAAGAATCTCTTCCGTTTCCGGTAAAAGGTGATATGCCACCGGTTCAAATAATGTTAAACTGCGAATTCGTTCTTCAGATTTGTAAGCAAAACGCAGGCTCACAGCTCCCCCATACGAATGTCCCACCAGGTGAAACGATTCATCCGGACGGATGAGATCTGTTAAGAGGGATTCCACAAAAGCAACTTCATCGCTGAGGCTGAAGTTTTCTTTATTGGGTGGAGAAGGGGAGTCGCCATGACCGTATAAATCAATGGCAATCACCAGGTAATTGCTGCTCAATAATCTCATGAGTTTATACCACTGTAATTTCGTACTCATGGCACTGTGGAGCAGTAGCACCGGAGTACCGCTTCATATAGAAATGACATTATCTTTTTGGATTTTCATGTGATTATTTTAGATGATTTTGAAATATATTTCAAATAACGATAATTCGAAGTTGGCGTAGATTTTCTTAACTGTTACAGTCATCCAGGTTATAGAGAAAATCATTATAGGGATACCGGGTGATATGGATTTCCTTTACCTGTTCATAGAGTTTCTCTCGCAAAATATCAATATTGATTTTTTCCGTTGCCGAGACATAAAGGGATGTATTCCCTTCAGAACCAGGATTCCTGGGTGTTGAGGCGATTACGTGGTAAGCGCTCCTTTCGGTTAAGATATCTACTTTATTAAAAACAGTGAAGAGAGGTTTGTTCTTGGCGCCAATCTCCTTTAAGGTGGCATGAACCACGGCGATTTGTTCTTCAAAATTCGGATGTGATACATCGATGACATGCAGCAGTAGGTCCGCCTCCCTGACTTCATCTAATGTAGCTTTAAAGGATTCCACCAGGCAGTGAGGGAGTTTGTGGATAAAACCCACGGTATCGGCTAAAAGAAAGGGAAGATTTTTAACCACGACCCGGCGTACGGTGGTGTCCAGGGTAGCAAAAAGCTTATTCTCTGTTAATACACTGGACTTGCTTAAGAGATTTAACAGTGTGGATTTACCGGCATTGGTATAGCCCACCAGGGCGACACGCACCAGCTTGCCCCGGTGCATCCGTTGGGTGCTTTTTTGCCTGTCGATGCGTATCAATTGTTTTTTCAGCCGGGCAATTTTATCCCTGATGACACGCCGGTCCGTCTCTATTTCCGCTTCTCCCGGTCCCCGTAAGCCAATACCACCCCGCTGTCTTTCCAGGTGGGGCCACCTCCCGGCCAACCGGGGCAGCAAGTATTCATATTGTGCCAGCTCCACCTGGATTCTTGCATGGGCGGTCCTGGCCCGACTGGCAAAAATATCCAGGATCAGGTTCGTCCGGTCAAGGACCTTGCGGTTCAACTCTCTCTCGATGTTCCTCAATTGGGAGGGCGAAAGTTCGTCATCAAAGATCACCGTATCTACACCGTTCTCCTGGACATAATTTTTTATTTTTTCCAGCATGCCGCTGCCCACAAACGTAGAGGGATTAGGTTTGAAAAGCCGCTGAATGAAATTTGTTACAGGTTTGGCCCCGGCGGTTTCAGCCAGGAAGGCCAGTTCTTCTAAGTGAGTTTCGGTGTCTGCTTTTTTGTTTTGATTAAGAACCAGTCCCACCAGGGCGGCACGTTCTTGTCCAGGAGAAGTACGAAAGTATTTATTATTCACAACTAAATTGTACTATAAAACCGTTTATAATTCCACTCCCTGATATTTTTTTAACTACCATGAAAAAAACCACAGATTACACAGATTTACACAGATTATAAAAAAAATATAAAAAA
>WVZO01000212.1 GCA_011772425.1 Candidatus Aminicenantota bacterium | reverse complement strand
CGACCAAGATTTGAAGCAGATCGTTTTTATATCAAACTTCGCTCCTGGCCGGGCGGCAGTGAACGAATCCTGGCAGAAACCTGGGACCGCTCCCCCAGCTCGATTGTGTGGGGACCCAGGGGTAGAACCATTTATGCCAATGCCTCAAACCTGGGACAGAAATCTCTTTTTGCCATCAATGTAAAAAAAGGCGCTGTCAAAACTCTGGTGAAAGAAGGATATGTGAGTTCTATTGCTTTAGCAGGTAAACGGATTGTTTACGGTATGAATACGCTGAAATCACCGGTGGAACTTTATTCCATCGATTTGAAAGGCAGAAACCCCATGACCATTACAGCGATTAATGCTGAAAAGCTGGCAATGGCAAAAATGGGAGATTATGAGCAATTTACCTTTAAAGGATGGAACGATGAGACGGTTTATTGCTACGTGGTAAAACCGGTAGACTTTGATCCCCAAAAGAAATACCCGGTAGCGTTTTTGATTCACGGTGGACCGCAGGGTTCCTTTGGCAACCGTTTCCACTACCGGTGGAATCCCCAGACCTACGCAGGCAGGGGATATGCGGTGGTGATGGTGGACTTTCACGGTTCTGTCGGTTATGGTCAGGCCTTTACCGATTCTATTTCCCGTGACTGGGGAGGCAAGCCCCTGGAAGACCTTAAAAAAGGACTGGCCGCCGCCCTGGAACGGTATCCCTGGATGGATGGAGACCGGGTTGCAGCACTGGGTGCTTCTTTTGGTGGATATATGATCAACTGGATCGCAGGTCAATGGCCGGACCGGTTCCGCTGCCTGGTTAACCATGACGGCAACCTGGATGAACGATTCGCCTATTATGATACTGAAGAATTGTGGTTCCCCGAATGGGATCACGGCGGAACACCATGGGACAACCCCGAGGGCTACGAGAAACAGAACCCGGTTAACTACGTCAAAAACTGGAAAACCCCCATGCTGGTCATCCATGGTGCATTGGATTTCCGGGTGGTTGAGACCCAGGGCTTCGCAACGTTTAATGCGCTGCAAAGAAGAGGAATCCCCAGTAAGCTCTTGTATTTCCCGGATGAAAACCACTGGGTATTGAAACCCCATAACAGCATCTTTTGGCACGATACCGTGCTGGGATGGCTGGATCAATGGACAAAGTAGTGGAGGAATCGACGGATATTTTCCCGGGTCCCCAGGTCATAGTAGGCACCCAGTAGAATTACCCCGGGTGGAAAAAACGGCTGTTCTGTCAGCGGCAGCGCCTGATGGTGAACCGAATGAATTAAATAATCATAGAGTACTTTTCCATACTCGTTTCGAAAGCCATAACACCCCCAAAAGCCGTTGTAATCAGCCAGCAAATGGGTGGGTTTATCCTGGAATGCAGAAATCAATGCATTTTCAATTCGCACAGCTCCCAGGGTTTTCAGTATTTCATTATCTTTGCATTCGATGCATCCGAACACCACCTTGTGTTCAGATAACGCATTCTCCATTAATTCGACAAGAGTTTTTCCCTCGAAGTCTGTGGTAATAGGGTCCATTCCATTCACCTCAGTGGATAAACTCAAGAAAGAATCCGGCAGCAGCACCAGGTTTTTTTTTGAAAAAACCTCCTGCGCAGAATAAACAGAACCCGGCCATTCCCTGTAATCATCGTTAAACATCACAGTTTCCACTGGGATTCCCGGTAACTGACCGGCAACATATTCAGCCACCTCTGCTTTCCAGGGGCGAATCACTACTGCCACTGTAATTTTTTCTTTTCGGGGAAAAGCCAGGATATGCCTTAACGAAAAATCAATCAACCGTGTACCCGGGACAATTTCAAATAATTCTTTGGGTGTTTTTAATTCCATTCGGCTGCCTTCGCCAGCACAGGGTAGGATGATTGTTATCTTTTTTTCGGTCATTGTTCTTTTGGTTCTCAGTGGGTTGATCCGCATTAGTAGATGTATTATAAAACATATTGAGTCACAACTCAATGTATATTGCACTATTTAAAACAAAAGGGCACGGGATGACGCATGGGTCACCCCGTGCCCCAGCCATTAGAAGGTAGATAATCGGCAAGATCTAAAAGACGGGATTTCCTTTATTGCAAATACCTTTGTTTCAAACCTTCTGCTTTTCGCTTTCCCTCTTCCGTGAGGAGAAGCGATCTCGAATTGGTATGCCGAAATTGACGGATCAATTTCTGCTCTTCCAGTTCATTGAGAATCTCAAACTTATACCCCTTCCAGGCCCGGAATATCTTCTCACCTGCTGAATTCTTTTTATCCTCTTCCCAGCCGGTTAAATACATCAGCAGCAGGTGCAGCTCTTTGATTCTTTCATCCATTTTTTTCCTCCGTTTTCTGTTTTGGGTCAGCCGCGGATTTACCCGGGTATTTCAGTAAAGCGCCCTGCGCATTGCTCTTCCCCGTGTTCATCCGCGGCTCTCCCTTCTTTAATTTAGATGGTAATCATCTTCTCAAACCCTTTGAAGGTTTTTTCGCCGATCCCTTTGACTTTCATTATATCCTCGATCCGTTTGAACTTACCATTCTTCTTCCGGTACTCGATAATCCGTTGGGACATTTTCTCGCCAATCCGCGGGAGTTTTTTCAATTCCTCGGCACCAGCCGTGTTAATGTTAATTAACCCGGCCTTGTCTTTCAATACCTTCTCCGTTTTGTTAATGGCATGCAAATTACCATTGGATGCCAATCCTACTACCACAAAACTCAACACAACAAATAATGAAACTAACTTTTTTAAAACTGTCATTTTTTTCCTCCTGCCCCCATACATACAATTCACATGCCAACATCACACACAAACACAGCAAAAAATTCAAAAGCCTTATAAGATAAACATTTAAAGGAAATTACCGCGTGCTCTTCAAAAAGTTAAACAGTCAACAATTGCTGACTGTTCGATAATCGTACGTCAACAATTGTTGACTGATCTCCAATCAATTAAGCTCTCCACTGGGAATCCCCAAAACCAAAATCAATTACTGAAAACCCTGGTATGATTTACTTCTTAGCCTTCTATACACATCTTTTTTCTTTCTTTAATTTAATGTTTCGACAAATTGGCATCAAAATTGATTCTTGTGTCGCGAACCCCCAACAACGTTTAAATGAGTTTTAAATTTGGGAGGTAAACAATGAAAATGAATATGAAAATGAACAAAAAAACAAGCAGACAACCGGGAAAACAATTCAAAGTCAACGGTTTCACTATCCTCGAAACATTCATCGCTTTGTTGATCGCAGCACTGGCTCTGGTCCTGGTATCTAATATTATTGTTTCTGCCATCGGTGTGCATAAACGATCGTACATCCGCCTGCAAATAACACAAAAAATTGAATCCTGTAAAAATCAACTCCTGTCCAAACCCTTTGATGCGGCTGAACTGCAAGACGGACACTATTCAAAAGAAGATCATCTCTTTATTTTAAAACAGGATATAATTAGTATCACTCCAACTTTGAAAATAATCCATATCTCTGTCATCTATAAATATAAGTATCATCGCATAACCAAAAAAACTTATTTCTATAAGTCAAAATACATAAACGCACCAATATCAAAGGAGGTAAATCATGATTAAAGGATTCAGTGTATTGGAGGTGATTATTGCATTAGCCATAAGCCTGAGC
>WVZO01000579.1 GCA_011772425.1 Candidatus Aminicenantota bacterium | reverse complement strand
AAAAATCACCAGTTTTATTATCGCTATTGGGGAATAAGTTACCTGGGACCTTATTCGCTCTTAGTTTTCCTCTACACTCTCCGCTCTAAGCTCTCCGCTTTTGTTATTGGTTAATGGGGACTGCCGGAGGGGGGAATCGAACCCCCACGGGCTTTTGGCCCCCGGGATTTTAAGTCCCGTGCGTCTGCCAATTCCGCCACCCCGGCCAATAAAGTACAAAAATCATAACACAATTTAAACGGAATATCAATATCAAGAAAATCATTTCAGCAAAAATAATTTTTGAAGACTTTCAGATGCATCAGCGTTTTTTTAAAGCTCTTTTCTTCGTGTAAATTCGTGTAACTTCGTGGCTAAAAATAAAAAGAAAAAAAACCTTCGTGTACGTTCGCGGCTAAAATTAGAATTGCTGTCGGATTTATCTACGTATTGATATTTCCGCCATGATTTGATAAACTGTGGAGACATGACAAAGATACCTGTAAGAAAAATCGTCTTTTGGGCTGCGCTGTTGGGACTGGGTGTTATATGTGTATTCCTCTTTTTATACCTTTATTCCAATTACTTAGGGATTGAAGAACCAGGAGAAAAAATTGAGACATCCGTCAACAAAATCGTCAAGGAATGGTCCGCCCTGTCAGGGAATCGCAAGGGTAAAGTAGTTTTTGCCCGGCCTCCAAAGCTATTTATTCTTGATTTAACCACCGGTGTTGAAAAAGAAGTCCCTGGCGCAGTGGTGGCCGGTGCACCAGGCAGACGGCTTCGGGGCAAATCTCCACGGCCGTCATGGTCACCGGATGGTAAGCGGTTTGTTTACCGTTACAATGGTCAAATATTCGTATCCGATGAAAAAGGCAATAAAAAAGCGATTTTCAACGAGCTGATGGATTGTTCTGATGAAACCCGGTGGAGCTGGTATCGTGAAAACAATATCGATTGGGTGGTAGGCCCCTCTAAAGAAGAAAATGTTATCCTTGTAAACGTTTCCAATCCTTCTGTTGTTAAAACCGCTTATGGAGGAGGGGATGTAGAAAAGCACTGCGAAATCACCGGAACCGGTAGATACGTAGTTTACGACGACGGTTCCAATATTTATACGACGCCTTTTGGCGGTTCTGTCAAAGGTATTAAAATTTCGGAAGGGCAAAGTTGTCGTCCCTGTGCTTCGCCGGATGATCGTGCGGCCTGGCTGCCGGTACCTCATACCCGTTACAAGATTTATGATGCCTCAACCGGTAAATTCCTGGGCGATCTCCAGCCGCCGCCGGGAGAGGAGCTGTACCGGTTGAACTGGTCCAATCACCCGGATTTTGCGGCTCATATGTTTGGCAGCCGCGGTGATACTAAAATGCACGTCCGAAAAATCAGCACCGGTGAACATGTGTTTATCGGTTACGGCTGGGACCCAGATTTATGGGTAGGAAGTAAGAAGTAGGCAGTAGGAAGTAGGCAGTAGGAAGTAGGAAGTAAGAAGTAAGAAGTAAGAAGTAAGAAGTAAACAGGGACTGAGCCCTTCGCTGTCTAAATTTTTTTTCTTCGTGCTTCCTTTGTGTCCTTAGTGGCTATTTTTCTTTCTTATAAACGATTAAATACGTCTTATGGTTGACTTTTTTCTTCTTTTTCTTCGTGTCCTTCGTGCCTTCGTGGTTTATAAAAAAATAAATATGCCAATGCCAGGAGACCGATAAAATATTCCCACACCTGGGTGGTGATATGAATCACAAATCCTGCTTCTTTAATATTTTCCGCCGGGATTTTAAGGGCTTCGAAAATAACGGTAAATGCCAGTTCCCAGGTGCCGAACCCGGCAGGTCCCTGGATGGGAAATAATGAAGACAATTCCGTACCGACCAAACCGAAACTGAACCGTGAAAAGTTATCCAAGCCAAACCCCAGGTGCACCACCCCTTCAAAAAGAATAAACATAAACAGGTATTTGACGATCCGGGTAGCCAGGCTGAGCAGGAACACCTGGAACCGCTCCGAACTTTTTTTGTGCTCAATCAGGTATTTATAGATTTTTTTAACTACACGTTCTAATTTTTGAAAGCGGCTGATCAACTTTTTTTCTAAAGCAAAACGGAACATATATTCGGCGAAAAAAATCATGACAATGGAGATGGTGAAGATGACAGCCACGGCGATGTAAATGAACCATTGATTCACCTCGGTTTTAAGGAAGAAAAGCAAGCCTCCCAGCATAAAGGAAAGGGCCAGGGCATCGTAGAACACAGAAACCACGAAGCTGGAGGCGCCTTCTTCCAGGGCGATGCCTTTTTTCTTTGTCAGCCAGGAATAGAAGATCAAGGCGGCAGCGCGTCCCGGCAGCAAGTCAACGGAGAAATTCCTGACCAGTGTGATCAGGAAAATATCGCCAAAGTGCAGTTTTTTGGAGAGCAGGATATGATATTTCAATGCCCTTATGTATGTACCCAGAAGGGAAAGTAGAATAAAAGCCAGTAAATAAACAACAGGAATCTTCAAAAAATTTGTCTTGATATCATGGATGGAGATATCGCTGAAGAAGACCAATAGAATAATAACCAGGACAGCCACCGGGATAATAAAATTGAAAACAACCTTTTTCAACATCTTTGCGTCTTTCATCGTTCATACCGATTTTCCCAAATCTCCCTCCTTGACCCGGTTAAGCAGGGAACTCTTTAAATCTCCGCTTACTCTACTTTTTAAAATCTCAGGAAAGTGCGGAAGCGCAAATGTATAGGTCCCTTTTCCTTTATCCAATAAGATAAACCGCAGAATTAATTTTTGAATGGTCCTGTGGATGATGCCCTCACTAAGATCGATCCCATTAGACATGAGTTTCTGGTTTACCAGGTCAATGGAGAAAACAACATCATGGGGATAGGAATCTAATAGAAGGATTACAACCAATTTTTCCAGGTTACCCAGGTCAAGATAAAACATATAAAAATTATCGATCACATAATTATCATACTTAAAATTGTATAAATCTTTAATGTCGGTACCAGTAATAAGTCGCTTCTTTGTGGTATCCTCGTTTTCATCCAACTTTTCGATTAAATGCTTGCAGAAAAATTGGATCAAATTGGGATGGTGAGACGTATACCCCAAAATGAGTTCTCTATCTTCGGGGTTTTCATAACTAATACCGATGTTGGCCATGGGTTCCGTAATCAAATCCATGGCAAATTTTTTTTCCAAAGGCCCCAGTTGCATCTCTTCACAAAAATTGAAAAAGGGAGAATGAAAATCCCGTTTCACATTTTGAAGCACTTCAAATCCCGAAAGGATGAATTGACAGTATCCTTCCTGAAACAGTGAACGAAAGCTCTTTATTAGCCGGTAATCCTGCCTCTTATCAAAAAGTAATAATTCATCGATCTCATCTAAAATAACAATCAATTTCCTGTCCCATAAGGAAAATTGTTTGACGGTATTGCAAAATTTATCGATATTGTTCTCAAAATGGAAATCCGTTTTCAAGAGACGACTCATTTCCAACTCCATTCGCTGTAAAAATGATGTATAGTCCGGGTTGGAAGGACTCTCAAGGTCCATAAAGACCGAATATGCTCCCATATCATCCAGTTCGTTTTTAATCCTGGCCAACAGGGAGGATTTGCCGATTTTACGGGCACCCACAATGGTAAAACTTCGATTGGTGGTGCCAAGTATCATCCTCAGTTCCCGCTGCCTGCCGTAGAATGTGGTGATGGCCGGACCATCTGTCTGGTAAGGAGAAATTTGACTGCTGGAAATTCGTTGAAAGAGTATCTCTTTCAATGCCTGCAGCGGACGTGATGAAAACAAGATGGTTTTGAGGTCGTTATTATCGATCAAGATGATGTTTAAAAATGTCTTTTGTACCAATTCGTCGATTTTCTCATTTCTGTTTAAACAGAGAAACAAACAGGGTTTGGTAGAACTCGCATACGTCAAGATGATATCCCTGAGGTGTTGAATATCATCCTTTTCCGGTTCTAATCTGTCCTGGATTAAAAGGAGGGCTTCTTCAATACTACCGATATTTAATCGCTTAAAATCGATGGTAAAATAGTCCAAACCGGGAAGAGCTCTTTCTTTTATTGTTAAATCCAATATTCGACAGGTTTTTTTTGAAAGTTCTTCGGTTTCTTGCCAATGGATACGACCGGATTCTTTCAGTTTGGTTTTGACTTTGAACCACTCCCGGATAAATTCGATGGTATTCTGCCGGTCATGGGGGAACCACTCTTTGGGTATTTCCTTGACAATTTCCCCTAGAGCGGGAAAATCCTTGTCCCGGGCGATGGCATCAAAATGTTCCACCACGGTTCTGACAAACGGGTGTTCTTTGCGAAGCCAATATCCATACAGTGGTATTTTAAACGGAAATTCTTCGAAACGTCTGCCTTCCATTTTTAATATGAAATCATAAGTGTATAAGCGATTGAGAATATCATTAAGAACCTCCGGTTTAAATACGTTGTGAAGAAGAGAGGACTGCTCGATAAAATAATGTAATCCCCGTTTCTTAACCACATGTTCATCCATAATCGCTGAGCATACCAGTTTGTCCTCAACTGACAACCGTTCCCAAAAGTGGTTGAAATCCTCTCGTTCATCCCTGATTGTCAATTCAGCCGCATGGGCAACATCTTCGCTGTCACATGTATTCTTCTCCTGGGTATTGAGGTAAGAAATAATATAATGACAAAGCAATTGCAGGCAATATAAATTTCCACCGGTCATCTTGCGAATCTCTTCAAGGGCCTGGGGGGAATAGGTGACCCAATCCTTAACCGGCTCGGTAATGGCTTTATAAAACTCCCGTGTGTCAAAAACTTTCATTTTTATGGTTAATACGTCATGCAAACAAGAGTCTAACTCCTGGTCCAGGAGTTCGTGAAGGTCCCTCCGCCCACTCAATATGATCCTCACATATTCCGATTCATCTGAGAACTCTTTAAAAAACCGGATAACTCTAATTTGCTCCCGGATGTTTTCTTGCTCAAAAAATTCATCGAAATCATCAAACATCAACAAGATGATCGCATGGTTCTGTTTAATATAATGTTCAAGAGTAGAAAGAAAATGATGGAGGTCCTCCAGGCTAACTTTGGCCCTTATCGCATCCACAGTGTCAGAGAATATTTGCATACCAAATCCATCAATGGATGTTTTCAAACATTCATACAAATTTAATAAAAGATCATCATTTCTACCTGAAATGACACGGTTTGAGTGAACGTAAATGGGCGTATATTTTTCTCCCAGGATCTCAGGGTCATTTTTTATTCGCTCCAGGGTACTGGATTTACCGGATCCTTCACTTCCCTGGATAAAAACAATTTTTCGCGGCGGTTTTGTTTCAAATTCCTGTTTTATTATTTGGGTAACCGCTTTGTTGTAATACGTCCGCCCTTCTTTAATATCATACGTATAAGGGTTGGGGATCCTGACAAATTCACCTTCAGGATGATGTGCCATCTTTTTTCCTCCTTCTTTTCCCCATTTGTCATTCATCACACATCTAGCACCCAAAATTTACCGATTCGTTTTCCCTGGCCGATAACGGTCTGTTGGTGTAACCGATAAAACTCTTTCAACGCTTCCAGTTCCCGGGAAAAATCTTCATCGGGCGTATATTCGCTGCTTTCCGGTTCTTTTGCTTTTGTTGGCTCTCTGCAAAAGAGTAAATCGTACAAAATATTTCGGAAGGTTTCCCGGTTAAGTGCTAAAATTCCCGGGGAAACCATGGTGTATATTTTGGTTTCTTTTCCGCTTATTAAGGGGGGTAAAGCTCCCAGTCCGGCGTTCCGGGTTGAATTAATAAAAAAGTCAGCAGGTGGAACATCTTCCCCATAATAGAGTTCGATCATTTGCTTTCGTCCCGGTTCACATCCATGCGATTTCATAAAGTTATTCACCTGCTGAATCATTTCAATCCCCAACCAGGTGGTGGAGAAAAAGCCAAAATAAAGTGTATGTGCCTGATGCCGGGACGTAAGAGCTGCCATTTGCATGACTTTTCCAGCTAAATCCAGGCCGGGAAATTCCAGGTCCAATCTCTTTACATTCCCATAAGGTTTGATGCGGATATCGTATTTTTTGTAAAAATTGAACCACGTTTCACTCTTAAATAAGACATCGGTAAGCTCAGGTATCACCAATTCCCTGTATGCCCTCTCTCTCTCCAGGAGGGAAGGCCCAAATAACGGGAAAAACAGTGTGTTTAA
Source organism: Candidatus Aminicenantota bacterium (assembly GCA_011772425.1). Taxonomy (GTDB): domain Bacteria; phylum Acidobacteriota; class Aminicenantia; order UBA2199; family UBA2199; genus JAKAGC01. Next base: position 699 of record WVZO01000579.1, on the reverse strand, counting down.
CCCGTAATCGAAAAAAACCTTTAGATTTTCCCTGAAATACCGGGTCACAATTTTTAAATACTCATGGTAAAAACCATCCGCATCCGTACCAGGAGTTAAGCCAGTCAACGTCATTACCAGTCGTCGATTCCCATCAGCCAGGAAAATCCCTGTTCGGGGTTTGTTTTTTTGTATGACCAGGCGCTGTATCTCCCGGGTAGACAGGTTTAAGAATTTCTTTCTGCTTATCTTGCTGCGTTTATCGTTGTTTTCTTCCATTTCAACCATTCTCTGCAGGTTACCCATCATCATAATGGATTGGAGACAAAATGTCAAGACACCATAAGTCAAAACCTGGAGTACTGGGCCTCCCATACTCCAATACTCTAAAAATTTAAACTTATATTCGTTTAGATATTGTATTTTTCCTAAATTTATGATAAGAAATAGTATGAGCAAAAAATATTTTGGATTAATTTTAGCAGGCGGGCAGGGAACCCGGTTCTGGCCGTGGAGTACGGAAGAGTATCCCAAACAATTCTTAAATATTGTCGGCAGAGAACCGTTAATCACCCAAACCTATGATCGGCTAAATATGTTTATTCCCGAAGAGAATATCTATATTGTAGCGGATATAAGGTACCTGGGATTGGTTATGGATGCTATCCCGGGATTTCGTCAGGCGAATTTTATCACGGAGCCATCACCCAGGAATACAGC
>WVZO01000038.1:6383-6778 GCA_011772425.1 Candidatus Aminicenantota bacterium | reverse complement strand
GGAGAACAGGAATTTCTCCCTCAAATTGCTGCCTCCAATATTCTTCTTGTTCTATTATCGCTTCTCTTTGCCTATGGTTATTTTGCCATCCTGAAAAATCTTTGTACTGTAACCGTAATGCGGGTAATTCTTTTCCACCATACAGCGCCATAAACTCTTGTGTAAAAATTTCCTGGGAAGTACCATCGGTGATGATGTGATGCATATCCAACATAAGGATATGTTGTCCCTTGCTAGATTTTATCAATCCTACCCGCAGCAGGGGCGCAAGAGAGAGATCAAAGGGACGGAGGAAATCAGTTGGCAGTTGGCGTTGTACGTTGGCAGTTGGCGATTTTTTATCCTGTAAAATCTCCTTTAACTTCTGTTTTCTTTCCTCTGTGTTCTCTGTGTCA
>WVZO01000038.1:5784-6333 GCA_011772425.1 Candidatus Aminicenantota bacterium | reverse complement strand
GACCGGCTCTTCTGCCATCATCCCGAAGGATGTACGTAAACTTTCATGCCGGGCTATCAACTGCATAAAGACTTTATCAAACTTCTCTTTATTTAACTCACCCTCCAATCGCACCACCACCGGTAAATTGTAACTGATGTTATCCTCTTCCATTTGCTGAAGGATGTATAATCTCTTCTGCTGGGATGAGAGGACATAATAGTCCCTCTTTTCTGCTGCTTCTACGGGAAGATACTCGTACCTTTCTTCTCCTTTGATATATCCTGACAGGTGCCTGATGGTAGGTGTCTTAAAGATCTCTGCCAGGGGTAATTTCACTTTTAATTCTTTATATATCTTTGCTGCTGTTATGGTTGCTTTTAATGAATGCCCTCCCAATTGAAAGAAATTGTCATCAATGCCGATTTTTTCTTTTCCGGTTCCCAATACTTCCGACCATATTTTTACTAATTTCTCTTCGATATCATTCCGTGGAGCGATGTATACCTCTAATCCGGCTGTCACGTCAGGCCCTGGTAACGCCCGCCGGTCCACCTTGCGATTAGGGGT
>WVZO01000038.1:0-5687 GCA_011772425.1 Candidatus Aminicenantota bacterium | reverse complement strand
ATACATCCACTTCCTCATCTTCCGCAGATACCACATAGGCGCACAAATACTTCCCTCGAACCGCATCCTCCCGGTCCAGGACCACTGCCTCTTTGACGTCCGGTAAAGCCATCAACCGGTTTTCTATCTCTCCAGGCTCTATGCGGAATCCCCGGATTTTCACCTGGTGGTCGATTCTGCCCAAAAATTCNNCGCTAGATCACCAGTTTCATAAAGTGTTAAATGTTTTGTGTTAAGTGTTGAGTGAAACTGCTTAATCTCTAATATTGAATACTTTCTTTCTTCTCTTCCTTCTCTTTCTTCGTGTTCCTTCGTGTCCTTTGTGGCTTCGTGGTTTTTCTTCTCGCCGAAGGCGTTTATTTGCCCGAAGGGCACCTCTATAAACTTTTCTGCGGTTAATTCCGGTCGGTTCAAGTAACCCCGTCCCACCTGGATACCACCTATCACCAATTCACCCGGTACTCCTACCGGCAAAGGATTCTTTCCTCTATCCAATATATAAATATCAGTATTCAAAATCGGTTTGCCAATGGATGGAATCTGCGGTATGTCACCGGTGGGGTCCATTGTTAAAGCGGTGACCACATGGGTCTCGGCAGGCCCATAATGATTGTGAAGACAAACCTTATTCTCCTGCAAGTACTTCTTAAGGGCCTCACTCACAATCAACTGCTCACCCGCCGTGACAATATGATCCAGGTCTTTCGGAATCAGCGCTGCATAATCCTCCTCATTCATCACGAGTTTCAAGAACGAAGCAGGCACAAACAATGTTTTAAGCTTGTTTTTCTCCATCACCCTGAACAATTCCGGCACATCATTAAGGGTCTCTTTACTGACCAGGGTCAATTGTCCGCCTGCCAGTAGGGTAGAAAAAATCTCCTGGGCGGATACGTCAAAACTAATGGTGGTAAATTGCAGCACCCGGCTGAAATCAATGTTTGTGTATCTATATTGATGCCAGATAAGATTGACAAGATTGCGCTGCTCCAGCATGATGCCTTTGGGTTTCCCGGTGGAACCCGATGTGTAAATCACATAAAGTAAATCATGATCGGAGTTTATGGGCTCCAGGTTCCCATCCCCATAATTGTCCAATTCATAGGCGCTCTCATCCAGGAGAATAATCCCCCCGCTTTGTTCTTTTCTCAATGCTTTATATTCGCCTTTTGCAAAGGCAATACCATGAATCTGCCCTAATACCTCTTCGTCAGGGAGTCGGTTTTCGTTCTCCATCATCTTTTTCACCAGTTGACCCAGGGTCAATTCCCCTTCCCCCAATACCACCACATCCACATGCGGGTCCTGTAGAATCAATTCATAATCGCTGGTGGCATAAGGACCACCTGCCACAATGGGCACCTCCACTCCCCACTGCCGAATCATCAATACAGCTTTGTGGAAAAATTCCTTGTAAAAGGATAACGTGCGAATGCCAATCAGATGCGGCTTAAATTCGGTGATGATGCGTTTCAGTTCCTCGTAACTGTCAAAATCGATTTTTGATTTGAACACTTTCCCGGTAATACGATCTTTGAAGGTCTCGTTCAGATATGACTGCAGGTAAAGCAGGCCCAGGGGTTCTTCGATCTGGTGGTGCAACATGTGCTCATGTTCTTCGGTAAACAGTTGAGACAGGTCCAGGAGAAGGATTCGGAACGCATCTTCCACCGGTTTTTTTACCGGGAAGTACTTTGAAATCTCTTGGCGAAAATCCGGGACCTGGTACGTCTCTTCCTGCTTGAGTTCAACATCCCCTAATTCCTCCCACGAAATTCCCGCATACTGGAGAATATCAGAAAAGCACTTCACTTCAAAGGGCAAATAACTGTCGTATTTCTGAACCAGTTCGCCCTCGGTCAGGATTCTCATCTGGCGTGGCAGGACATCCAGTAAGCGCTCTTTTAGAAGAAAATATTCTCCTGTAAATTTCGCCTGGAACTGCCGAGTAAAACTCTTTGGGAAGGGGAGCGTATCGGGCAATTCATGGAACGCCAAGTTCGCCGATCGCTCAATCAGTTCCTCTGAAATACCGTTTTCCAGGGCAAGCTTGCACATATCCGTATTGGGGAAGATTTTCAACACATGCAAATTGGGGAAATGCACCCACTTGAATCCCTTCAAGAAATCCAATGTAACTATGGCTTCTTCTTCGGTCTCTGTGGGAAAACCGTGCATCATCTCCATTTCTAATATCACATGCGGATACTTCTCTGTGATATACTGAACGTTTTCCTTAAATTTTTCCAGGCTCAGGTTTTTCTTGATTAATCGCTGGATTCTGGGGGATGCCGACTCCAACGCCACATCTAGGTTAACCGTACCCGCTTGCATCATCAGGTCAATAAAATCCCTGGTCAGGATATCCGCCCGGAAACCATTGGGGAAAAATAACTGGATACCCAGGTTTTTTTTAATGATAGATTCAAATAACCGGCTGGAATTTTTTCGATCCAGGTTAAAGATATCATCGACAAAAACAAACCTCCTGAGACCTACATCGTAAGCATATAAAATTTCTTTTAAAATATTCTCTGCACTGCGGGCCACATGAGTCTTGGGCCATATCTTATGACAATAGAGGCAATTGTAAGGACATCCCCGGGTGGCTTGCATGGTGATAGTATTCATGGCAGGGGCTTCACCGATATATTGATGATATTTCTTATAATCGATCAATGTTCGGTCCGGGATGGGAATACTGTCAAAATCCTTGATTTGCTCCCGGGGAGGCGTGACCACCAGGTGTTCATTATTGGCTTTCATTTTCATGAAAGTGGTGATAGAGAGCCACCCCAGGAGGTCCCCTTTGGTGAGTAACACAGATACTCCACTGTCCATCAACATAGATAATATTCTCTGTTCCGGGTACTCCGGGTCTATCGGCAAATAAGCGCCTCCGGCTTTCAATATGGCCAGAATCCCGATAACCATCTCAATGGACCGTTCCACCATCACCCCCACCACTGTATTGGCACGGACGCCTTTTTCCCTCAAAAGCCTTGCCAATTGATTGACCCGCCGGTTCAGTTCATTGTAACTCAAATGTTGATCTTCAAACACCAACGCAGTGCTGTCCGGTACTTTCCAGGCACGATCCTCAAATAGTTGATGAAGGGTCTGGGGCTCCCTCGGTGGTTCTTCTAATACCCTGGACAACCCCAGCATTTCTTCTCTCTCTTTTGCTGTAAGCAGTGGGATATCACCTAATTTCTGCCGTCTATTTTCCGGTAAACGTAAATGAAGGACAATATTTTTCAAATACCGGATAAACCTTTCTATTGTGGCTGGAGTAAATAGTTTCGTGGAATATTCCAATGAAAAGAGAATGAATTGTTCACCATCTACGGCGCTCCAGGCCATATCAAACCGCGAGGTCCCTTCTTCATGGGTATATATGCCTGGTCCCTGGTCATCCATTTCGTGGATCTCGGGGGTATAATCTCCCTGGTTCAACAGGTTTAACATCACGTCAAAAACAGGATTACGGCTGGTATCGCGTTCGATGGATAGGTAATCCACCAGGGCCTCAAAAGGGTATTCCTGGTTCTCATAGGCTTCCAGGGTGCGCTGCTTGATCTCTTTTAAAAATGCCACAAAGGTTTTATCGGCTGATGGGTAATTCCTCATGGCAAGGGTGTTGACCAGCATACCCACCACCTGCTGCAAATCTATATGACGCCGCGCAGCAATGGGTGTCCCAAGTATAATGTCTTCCTGGACGCTTAGTTTAGAGAATAATATATTAAATACCGCCAGCAGCACCATGTAAAGGGTCACATCATACTCCCGGACAATATCTCTCAAAATCTCCGTCTCTTCCTTATTTAACACAAACCGAAGCACATTCCCTTCTGTACCCTGAACCAGTGGTCTGGGGTAATCGGTGGGCAGGTCAAGCACGGGCAATTCATCGGAAAACTCCTTCATCCAGTACGCTTTCTGACGGTTTATCAATTCTCGCTGCTTACTGTTCTCCCACTCAGAGAAATCTTTGTACTGAAGCCGAAGGAGTGGAAGTTCTGCTTCCGGGTTATTATAAAGGGCAGTAAATTCTCTTGTCAAAATATCCTGGGATGTCCCATCAGTAATAACGTGATGCATGTCAAGCATCAAAATATGACTGGATTCTTCCGTCTTTATCAAGCCCACCCGTAATAGGGGCGCCTTAGAAAAATCAAAGGGGCACCTGAAATTCCTTATAATCGTTTCACGATCCAGGAGTGAATCATCGCTCGTGCCCTGAATTCCCTTTTTATCTTTATCACACAAATCATAACATTCGATTTCCAGGTCCACCTCATCATGAATCCGCTGAACCGGTACTTCATTTACTATCTTGAATGAAGTTCTCAAAATTTCATGCCTGGCAATTAGTCTATCGAGCGTCTTCTTCAGTCTTTCTTTATCTGCCTCTTCACTAAGGGGGATTATATAAGACATATTATAGTTTGTATCTTCCGGTTCCATCTGCTGCAGCACATACAGTCGCTTTTGCGCGGATGATAATAGATAATATTCTTTTAACTCCACCGGTTCGATAGAGTAGTACCGCTCTTCGGTTAAACCGCGGATATACTGCGATAATCCCCTTATGGTAGGTGTGCTGAATACCTTGGCCAGGGGCACTTTTACATTCATCTCCCGGTGTAACCGGGCCACCATACCTGTGGCTTTTAATGAATGACCACCCAACTCAAAAAAAACATCGTCTATCCCTATTTCTAAGTGCTCCATTCCTAAAACCTCAGACCAGATCTGCACCAATTTTTCTTCTATTCTATTCCGGGGTGGAACATAATCTTTTCCCGCTTTTATTTCAGGATCAGGGAGTGCCTTTCGGTTGATTTTACCGTTGGGACTCAGGGGCATTTTCTCCAACTGAATAAAATATGACGGTGTCATATAAGCGGGCAGTCGGCTTGCCAGGTATTCCTTTAACCCGGATGTGTCAAGCGCCTCACCAGCAGATGACACAAAATAAGTACATAGGTATTTATCCCCGGTATCATCTTCCCTGACCACCACCACGGCTTCTTTTATTTTTTCATAGTTTGACAAATGGCTTTCGATTTCACCCAATTCGACTCTAAATCCCCTTATCTTTACCTGGAAATCGATCCTGCCTAAGAATTCAATATTGCCATCCGGCAGCCAACGGGCCAGGTCTCCGGTTTTGTAGATATAGGACGTATGGGACATATAGGACATATGGTAAATTCTTTTGCATGTCCCCTTTTTCTTCTCGGGCTGGGGCTTGTAGCTTGAGGCTGGAGCTGATATAAACTTTTCTGCTGTCAATTCGGGCTGGTTTAAATATCCGCGGGCCAAACCGCTCCCGGCAATATATAATTCACCCGCCACACCAATAGGCTGTATATTTCCATCTTTGTCCAGGATGAAAAGCTCAATATTCTGCATGGGCTTGCCGATAGGGATAGTGCCGGTATACTCCTCACCGGCCAGTGAGTACCGGGAAGCATAAACCGTACCTTCGGTGGGTCCATAAATGTTTTCCAGGGCAATCGTGGTATTTAACTGTTTGAATTTATTGACTAATCCCGGTAAGAGGGCTTCCCCTGCTAAAAAAATATATTTGAGACCGTGTAATTTCCCTATTTTCCAGGGATTGGATTCCAATTCAACCACAAATGCACTGAACATGGAAGGTACAAAATTAATATGGG
>WVZO01000444.1 GCA_011772425.1 Candidatus Aminicenantota bacterium | reverse complement strand
TCATTTTACCTGCAGCGATCCTGCCTATAGTTTCTCGGAACTCTTAAAAAAACTGGATCGAAACCCATCCACCTTAAGGTTACCCGGAAATACAAACCAGGAAGCGGAAGGTTATTTAAAAATGGGATATGTACCTGCGCCTCATTATTTACGTCAGGGAGCGCGAACCGTGTCCTGGTATCACGGTCCCTTAACCACCGGTCCGGAAACTGCGGATATTTCATTACCGGTGCCGGCATCCGATCAATTGCTGCGCTATTACGAATCCAACGGCATGTTCGATATCTCTTACGCCGCGGCCTGGGAATTGGGACGGTTACTGGCCCTGCGGGACAAATCCTTTTCCACCTCTCTTTACCGATGGAAACGGACCCACGTGCAAACGCTGCGAAAAGCGGAACAGGTCATCGCCCATGAATCCGGCCATTTGCCCGAAACCGCCGGAACCGTGCAGGACCCCCAGGACCTGCCGGAAGTGGTGAAAAATTGGTTCGACGATATAGGACATCTAAAAGGCGTGCCCTTTAATTACCTGGTGCCGGATGAGCGCATGCTGCCCATCGAATCCATACGTTTCTTCCGTGTAGACCGGTTGTGGATGGAATGTTTATTGGACGGCGCTTTTAGCATCGGTCGTGTCACCACGGACGATCATCAGCGGGACAGGAAAATCAGGGAAACCATATCCCAACAAAATGAGCAGATGGAGCTCAGCGGTTTTTTAATGAGGTCGGAAGCAGTGTCCGGCTGGCCCGGGCTGATGATCGAAGGGTATAATTGTAAACCCCAAAAAACTAAATCCCAGGATTCCAATACGCCACAAGAAGATATTAATAAAAATCCTATCCCGGAATCGAACAAGCTGCCCTTACTGCGGATGGAACGGTTGTCTAAAAATGTCTTACTCTGTTTATTTTCAGGAAACCTGCAAACCGTGGATATTCATCTCAAACCCGAAACCCTGCATTTCGGGGTAACTGCCGGGAATGGCAGCTATAATAAAGAACTGCGCGATAAAAATGGAATTGAAAATAAAAATTATACGGTCACTATTACGTTGAATAATAACCGCACCATTAAAATGACTGATTTAATATCAGGTATTAACAGTCAATATACCGCCCTTAGTGAAGATCAAAAGGATAACATCGATTGGAATAAAACGCCAACATCCGCCGAGTTTGCCTTACAAATGATCGAAGGCGTGCAAAAAGTCAGGTTTATCTCCTCAGGTTAGCACAGCCGTTCAGGCCCCTCTCCTAACTGTCCCGAATGTCACTAACTTAAGGCTAAATAAATCCGAAATCCGAATATCGAAATTCGAAACAAATTCAAATGACCAAAATTTAAATGATCAAAACAAAAGAAAAACCAACGTGCCAGGTTCCTTTTGTTTTGAATTTTGAACATTTGAATTTTGGATTATAAAACTTTGCCTGGCTCCAAAATTGCACCAACTCCTGGGAAAATTTCCCCAGAATCCCGGGAAATTTCTCCAAAAGCCGGGACAATTGCCTCAACGCTTGTGGCAGCTAGCACAACGTTTGTGCCACCTGGCAGAACTCTCGTACCGCACGGGCACTATGAAATCAACTTCCTTCTTCTCTTCTTGCTTGCCAACTGCTAACTGCCAACTGTCCTTTCTCTGCCCTCCGTGCGGATCTACTAACCGCTATTTGTATCTACAGGATGGACATAAAAAAAAACAAAACCTTTTAAGATGTCCATCCTGAACTCCTATAAAACTCTATCATAACTTTTTTTTGTCTCCGACGGCCAAAGGGGACTCTTTTGAAAAACCGCCCCCTTTGGAATC
>WVZO01000024.1:7967-8445 GCA_011772425.1 Candidatus Aminicenantota bacterium | reverse complement strand
AAAAGGAGCTAACACAAATCCGGGAGAACCTGGAAAAAGACAGGAGCACCTGTACCGGCAGCGTGCAAATGATTACGGGCCGGTTGTTCAATATCGACGGCGCAGGTGGTGTGGGTAAAACCATGCTCGCCATCGAGGCGGCCAAACAGTTTTCCTCTTTGTTTAAGGATGGGGTCCTGGGGCCTATTCGTGTGGATGAGCATACGCCCATGTCTTTTGCCATGCACCTGGCCGGACAATTAAAAGTAAAAGTGGAAGAACCGCCCGACGCGGAAACGGCCCAACGCCTGGTGACAGCTTTATTAAAAGACCGTGATGTATTGATGATACTGGACAATGCCGTGAAATGGAAAGATTTGAGATACATGCTGCCGGATGAAACCTGTTCAGCCGTCCTGGTGACCACCCGCAGCCGGGAAATGCACCACCGGATTCGCCTGCAATTCCCTGGAATGGAATTGCATGAGATACCGCTGGA
>WVZO01000024.1:0-7921 GCA_011772425.1 Candidatus Aminicenantota bacterium | reverse complement strand
AAAGGAAATGTATCTTGAGATTGCGTGGAATCTGGGGTTTTTACCCATTGCGCTGCGCCAGGCGGTTTCCTTAATGTTATTCGGTCCCCGGTACACCGCTTCCCGGCTCTGGGAGAAGCTGGAAAACGAAGACCGCCTGGAAATACTGCGCAAAGGCCGGGCTGCGGCAGAAACCGATGAGTTAACCATCGAATCCACATTCGACCTCGCTTCGCCATTGTTAACCCCGGAACTAATTGTAGCCCTGGAATACCTGGCTGTGTGCAGTCCCGGTCCGGTACCGCTGGATTTTTTACAGCGGCTGGCAGGCAGCGAAGAGATAGAAGAACGGCTGGAACAACTCTTTGCCTTTTCATGGTGTGAGCGCCGTGAGGTTGAGGGGAACCGGGCCTATGAGCTGCACCAGTTGGTGCGGGAGTTGGTGCAGCGGCGTTTTGGCAAAGGTTTTAAAGAGGAGTTTATTCAACTGGTTCATGATATGTTTACGGATGAAGAAGTTCATTTCAGTATCAAAGATAGATATTATTTGCAATTGGAAGAGGCCTTTTTATTGGCAAAAGAAAGCAAAGATAAACGGTTGATTAGGTGGCTTTATAGATTATTTGATTTTTGTACCTATCGCGGTTATGGTGATTTTTACCTTCGCCTGAGCGAGTGCGTGGAAAGTCTATTCCCGGATGACAGAAAAACATTATGCACAATCTACAATCATCGTGCAAAAATTTTCAAAGATTGGGGAAAATTAGAAGAATCAATGAGACTTCTCAAGAAAGGAGAAAAGATTGAAGAAGAATTGGGCAACTGGTCAGGGTTGGCGGCCTGCTTTGGCAACCAGGCGCTGATACTCAGAGCGTGGTGCAAATTGGACGACGCCATGGCCCTTCACAAAAAAGAGGAGAAGATAAAAGAAAAATTGGGCGACCGAGTGGGGTTGGCGACCTGCTTTGGCAACCAGGCGCTGATACTCCAAATTCAGGGCAAATTGGAGGAGGCCATGGCCCTTCATAAAAAAGAGGAAACGATCTGTGAAGAATTGGGCAACCGGGCGGGGTTGGCGACCTGCTTTGGCAACCAAGCGCTGATACTCCAAATTCAGGGCAAATTGGAGGAGGCCATGGCCCTTCACAAAAAAGAGGAAACGATCTGTGAAGAATTGGGTAACCGGGCGGGGTTGGCGGCCTGCTTTGGCAACCAGGCGCTGATATTGAGTGACTGGAGTCAATTGGAGGAGGCCATGGCCCTTCACAAAAAAGAGGAAACGATCTATGAAGAATTGGGCGACCGGGCGGGGTTGGCTCGAAGCTTTGGTAACCAGGCGCTGATACTTCGTGATTGGGGAAAACTGGACGAGGCTATGGCCTTTCACAAAAAAGAGGAAACGATCTGTGAAGAATTAGGCGACCGGGCAGGGTTGGCGGCCTGCTTTGGCAACCAGGCGCTGACTTTGAGTGACCGGGGCCAATTGGACGAAGCCATGGCCCTTCAAAAAAAAGAGGAAACGATCTGTGAAGAATTGGGCGACCGGCCAGGGCTGGCCCGAACCTGGTGGAACCAGGGCCTGATTTATGAAGAAAAAAAAGATTATAAAAAACAGGCCCAACTGTGGCAAAAATCCATTCAAATCAATAAAACCATGGGCATACCCACAGAAGAAGATGAAAAAGCATTGGCAGAATTGGAGAAGAAGATGAAGAAGAAGTAAGAAGTAGGAAGTAAGAAGTAGGAAGTAGGAAGAGAAGAAAATTCCAAAGCCCCTGTCTAAAAAAAAGGCAGGGGCAGTCAATTCCAAACAAATTCCAAATTACAATGACCAAAATTCCAAACAGTTCCCCCCGGAGCATTGGATTAATCCTCTTAAAAAATGATTTGATCGTAATAACGGGGATTGTGATTGTAGAGACGCAATATTTTGCGTCTCTACCATCGATGCCGAATTTTTGGATTGTACCTTCGGCAGATTCACCATTTCTACTCATCAGGCATGCCTTTATGAAATAATTTACCTGCCACCATTCTCAATAAAATAATTCATGAAAAGAATTTTGTAAAATTCCCGGATGTGGTATAATTGTATAACGGATAATTAGGGAAAAGTAAAATGAAAACAATAAATCAATTAAAGAATACTTTGGCCGGATATAAAAAGGAGCTAAGAGAAAAATACCATGTGAAGCAATTGGGAATTTTTGGTTCGTATGTACGGGGAGAAGAGACGCAGTCCAGTGATCTTGATATAATGGTGGAGTTAGAGGAGCCTATCGGATTGGAATTCGTAACTCTTGCAGAAGAGTTGGAATCGCTGTTGGGATTAAAGGTAGATTTAATATCCGCCAATGCCATTAGACCCCGGATGATGGAACTTATAAGGAAAGAATTAGTCTATGTCTAAACGGGATTGGAAGATTTTATTTGAAGATATCCTGGAATCCATCGATAAGATAAAGCAATACACGGAAGAAATTGGATTTGACGATTTTGCGATGAATTCAATGATTATTGACGCGGTAGTCAGGAATATTGAGATTATTGGCGAAGCTTCAAAAAATGTTCCTACTCAAGTACAAGAGAAATATCCTCATATCCCATGGAGAAAACTTGATGGGATCAGAAACCGGATTGTACATGAATACTTCGGAGTTGATATAAGTATTATATGGTATATTGTAACCAATGAACTTTTGCAATTAAAGCAGTGGATAAAAGATGGTTTAAAAAATAATGAACCCAGCGAAAAAGAGGGAGTTGAAACAGAAAAAACACAGGAACCAGAAGAGGGAGAAGATCATACCTCGACTTGTGAAGATGACTTTGAATCTTGAAAATACTCCAAGGTTAGGATTTCAGTGAACTGGTTACCTATTGCTGAAATCTTGCCATTTTCTGGCAAAAGAAAAAAGGGTGAGGCAAGTTAATCACCGACTTAAATTTGTTAACCGGTGGATTTGGTCAACCCGGATTCTTCACCTGGTAAATACTTATAAATATTTACCTCTAGAAACCTGCTCTAATTCAACAGTCGAAAAAAAAAAGATAAACTATTATAAACGTTAACCGAAAATTTGAAAATCCTGTTATTCTATTATTGATGAGGAGGTTAAACATGAATATCTTAAAAAAAATGAACCGGGGAATGGAAAAATTATTCCCCATTAAAAAATTCAGTCTGCTGAGTCTGGCTCTTATCTTTGTGATGGTAAGCGCCTCTTACGCAGATATCAAGATCGTGGACAGCCCTTTGTGTATGGATTTGATGGCTGGAAAGAATACCGATGCCGGTAATGTATGCGTGGAAGTATCAGATGATCTACTGTTGGTTATCTACACCACATCCGCTGGATGGGAGTTGACAGAGACTCACTTCTGGGTAGGGGCAGACCTGGCCGATATACCCCAGACTAAAAAAGGAAACCCAAAAATAGGGCATTTCCCCTATCATTCCGGTGATATCACCGGTAAACAAATGTATTACTTTGCTATTCCCCTCACAGATCTTGGAGTTGATGATATTTACGAGTTGTGTGATCAAATCTTTTTCGCGGCAGCCCATGCATCCCTGAGAATTGAAGATGGTTATGGGGGATACCGGACAGAAACCGGGTGGGCATCCGGGAGTCCCATGGTGAGCAAGGGAAATTGGGCAATATATTTCTATTTCCAATTTGTTTGTGAGAATATACCCCCGGTTTTGGAATGCGAAACCGCTTTTGCTTACGGTGACAAAGCCCTCTGGGATATTCTCGATCCCAATGGAAATCCTATCACCGATAAGTGGGGATGGCAAAATACGGTTCATCCGGGAGACAGGATCACCAGGCCACTCTACGTAGGGGCTACCCAAAATGACCCCAACAACGGCACCTATGTGGGATATGTCTACATTGCCTATAGTGGGAGTATGATAATCGTGGAGTATATTACGATCTATCCCTACACCATGTCTGAAACGAACCTCTATGTGGGAACCGGTGAGACAAATACCGCGGATCCCGGACAATTCGGGAATAGTCATGTCCTGCAAAACGAGCCCTCAGATGAATATCATATCAAAATCAGCGGTGACCCTGTCTTTGTCGTAGCCCATGCCATGGTTTGCAAGCCTGTTACTAAATAATTTACGAATAGAAGGTGCCAGGTACTTTATTTCAAGAAAGAAAATTATTCCCAGGGCTCATTCACCCTGTGGGAGTGTGCCTGTCTCTTGCTGCCAATTTTCAGCAATAGTATCCGGGGTGACTAAAATAATTTTTTTGTCTTTCTCTTTGAAAATATCTGAAATTTTGGTTTCCATAGGTCACCTCTTTTTTTGGCCGTAATCCAGGCATTAGGTTTTTATTTAATGGTAATTTTAACACAAAACGAAATAAACTCAAACATTTTCTTGGTGGCGTCTGAACATGGGAGCGTTAAAGTTTTCCAAAACCTTTGATGCATCCCTGACAACTGGTGCTTGCAAATTGAAGTTTAATCATTTATAATATGCTCTAAACATTGGATACGCAATATGGAAACCAAAGAACCGGGAATAGTGAAAAATATGAGTGAAGACGAGTATAAAGAAATAGATGAAGAAAAAGACGAAATCGAAGATGATTTAAAAGAACCCTTCGATCCTAAAGATATAGATACTGTTATCGAACAAAAAAGTCTTGATTCCATCATTGCCCGAATAAAACATAAAGAAATCGATTTGAATCCTGAGTTCCAAAGGGAGGGGAATTTATGGTCACCTCCTGTAATGAGCAGATTGATTGAGTCAGTGTTGGTACGTTTCCCACTCCCTGCTTTTTACTTTGACGCCAGTGACGATGACCGATGGCTGGTGGTGGATGGTTTGCAGCGATTATATACCTTTAAACGGTTTGTAGTGGATTGCGAAGAAAAATACAGGGATAAGCCGGAAAATAAACCGCTTGAACTGAAAGGCCTTGAGTTTTTAAAAGACTATGAAGGTTTAACTTTCGATAAACTTCCTCATAGGATGCAGCGCCGTCTTAAAGAATCACAGATCACAGCGTATTTCATTAAACCCGGAACCCCTAAAGAAGTAAAATACAGTATTTTCTACCGGATCAATACCGGCGGATTGATTCTTAACGCCCAGGAAATCCGAAACGCATTGAACCAGGATGGGTATGCAGCCAGTTATCTAAAAGAAGTCACAGGGCTACATTTATTTAAAGAGATTGTGAATGTTTCTCCCAAGCGAATGCAGGACAGGGAATTAATCTTAAGACATCTGGCATTCCGTTTGCATCCTTACAAAACTTATAAACCCTCAATGAAAGGATTTTTAAATGAAGCGATGAAAGAACTAAATGACCTGACCAGAGAAGAATTGAACCAATTAAAGGATGAATTTATTTCGTCCCTGGAAACATCACGACAACTCTTTGGCCAGCATGCTTTTAGCAAAACCCTTGTTACCCCAACATCTAAACCCACCCTTAACAGGGGATTGTTTGAGGTATTTACGGTTTTGACAGCAGAAATGTCAAAAAAAGAGAAAGATAAGTTGATTTCTCACAAAGAAAAATTCCTGGAAGAGTTTAAAGTTCTCTTGCAGGATAGGACTTTCGATCGCTATATTACATCCTCCACCACTGGCCGTACACCGGTGCAAGAACGGTTTAAAAAAGTTAAAAAACTGATATATAAATTTATTCGAAAATGATTACATCGATATATTTAAAAAATTTTAAAGTCTTTAAAGAAGCTGAATTGTCACCTGCGAATTTGACCCTTTTTACAGGTCTTAATGGAATGGGAAAAACCACCTTTATCCAGTCATTACTTTTATTAAGACAATCCTATGAGAAAAAAACCTTGCCTGATAAAGGCCTCTTCTTAAACGGTGATTATATTGTTATCGGTGAGGGGAAAGATGCCTATTGCATGTATGGTGAAGGCGACAATATATGTTTTGAACTGGAGTGGGAAGATAAATTCGACGTTACCTTTGAATTTTCCTATTCACCCAATTCGGATTTACAACCGACAAAATCGTTTAAAAAAACCGATCCCTTTAATCCTTTTGATACGGCCCTGTTCAATAAAAATTTTCAATATCTAACCGCCGAGCGATTAAGTCCCCGGATTCTCTTTCCTACCTCTGCGTATCATGTTGAAGAGCTTCATTCTCTGGGGAGTAAAGGGGATTATACCGCCCATTTTATTGCGGTTAACCAACGTGAACCCATCCCAATAAAAGAATTGCAGCACAAACTTACCAAAGGCCTGTCATTACTTTCTCAACTGGATGCCTGGCTGGGTGAGGTAGTACCGGGAGTCAGTTTGAGTACTGTGGTTCACAGGGATATGAACGCTGTTAAACTCAGTTATAAATTCGAGACTTCTGATGGATATACAGAAGAATTTAAGCCGGTCAATGTGGGATTTGGTTTAACCTTTGTACTGCCGGTGGTAACTGCTGTGTTAGCTGCAAAGCCAGGTGACCTGGTGATTATCGAGAACCCGGAATCCCACTTACATCCTGCCGGGCAAGCGGTGATTGGGAAAATGTGCGCATTGGCGGCTGAAAAAGGCGTTCAAATCATTATTGAAACCCACAGCGACCATATACTGAATAGTATCCGGGTGGCAGTTAAGAAAAAAATCCTTTCTCCCCAACACGCAGCCATTTACTTTTTTGAAAGAGATATCAACGCAAAAGAACACAAGGTGGATATCATCCAGCCTTTTATGGATGAAAACGGCAGACTGGATAAAAAGCCCAGGGGTTTTTTTGATGAGTGGGGGAAACAACTGGATGAATTGATAAAATAGATATGGACTTCCTAATCTTTAATGAGTTGTCTTATCCATTTGAAAACAAATATGAAGCAAACACCGGAATCAAAACCTTTATCAAGACATTTGCGGCAGCGTCCCAGTTGGGACTGAATCATTTAAGATTGCATAAAAATATCGGGAAAAATTTATATAATTTGGAGTTAGCTCCCGGTTATTATGTTTCCCATTGGCTCCATACGCAAACGTTTAAGCATAAGCATGCAGTGGAAGATGATGAACTAAATGATGATCTGAGGGAACGCCTCAAAGAGATTTTAACCAGCTCTCCTATGATCACTGATAATGAACCCATTGAAAAGGAAACCAATGACCGCTCAACCTTTGAAATTTTCATACAGCACGGGAAAGGTGAATTAAAGAAAGCCGAAGGGCTGGGGGCGGCTTTTTTGCTGGATACAATCGCCCTGAGTTTTTTATCTATTGATTTTTGGAATACTCAAAAGATTAAACAATTAAAACATTATTTCATAGAAGAAGATGGCAGCGACGTTATTAATTTTGTGGAAGTAAGGCATGCATCCCGCCCGGGACATATGGAGTATCATGCAGAATGGCTTGAAAAAAAGAAGCGGGAAAGTCTAAAAGCAAGCAGGGACCTGTGGGAGCGAAGGGAGGAATTTTTTCCCCACCTGGTTTTATGCGGCATTGTTGAACAACAACTGACAACAAATGTCGGCATTCGCTCAAAATATTTCAATCAAATCATAGAGAGATTAAAACGCCTTGATGCTTTTGCTAAAGATTGGACCACCGGGAGCTTTAGTGATAAGGAACTTAAACGTTACGGTCTAAATGTTAGTGGTGAAAGTGAACAGACTATGCTGAGATATGGAAGGGAACGTCGATTCAGGTTACCCCAAGGTGGGAAGGAGTTTTTTGAAAAACATATAAAGACCGGGGACCTTCGTTTTCATTTCTATCCTGATGAAGAGAATCACCGCATCTATGTAGGTTACATTGGGCCTCACCTGAGAACCGTTACCGATTGAAAAACCAGCAAGCGATGTAAAGAAAAATTATGGCTATTTCTGTTTTTTTTCTTCTCTGCGCACTCTGCAATCTCCGCGGTGCATTTTTTTCTCCAGTCTTTTATAACCAAAAACTCAATTAT
>WVZO01000430.1 GCA_011772425.1 Candidatus Aminicenantota bacterium | reverse complement strand
AGGTCTTTAAAGATGTTTTGGACATTTGAACATTTGAATTTCGGATTTGTTTCGAATTTCGATATTCTCGGTTTTTTAATCGGATTTATTATTCTTATCCGTCATTTCAGCATTGACACGACACTAGTGTCCAGTTACTCGTTGATTGACGGCACATGGTACATCGGTGCAGGGTGAACACAAGTTGGCTGTCTCGTAAGTGCCTTAATTGGCATCGCTGGAGGTAACATTATGAAGCCGCGGAGGAAAAAGCAGCTAACATTTGTGGAGTTAGTAGAATCTATTCGGGTAACGCATAATCTGTTCTCAGTTCAAGCGGTCAGGGCGGTCAATATAAGCCTGACCTTGCGAAACTGGATAATAGGATTTTTTATCCGGGAATATGAGCAAAATGTAAAAGATCGCGCGGAATACGGTACTTAGCTCATAGAAAGGCTTGCAACGCATCTACAAAAAGGCATCGATGAATCCTATTCAGACCGGTATCTACGCCTTTGTCGGCAATTCTATGGAACTTATCCACAGATTCGGAAATCACTGATTTCCAAATTCGATTTAATCGAAAATGGGAAATCGTTGATTTAACCGAAAGAGGTCATGGGTGAATCGGACATTGAAGATGCGCTTCTTGACAAACTTCAAGAATTTCTCCTCGAACTGGGTTATGGATTCTGTTTTGAAGCCCGGCAGAAACGCATACTCATCGGCTCAAAACATTTCTTTGTAGACCTTGTATTTTACCACCGGATTCTTAAATGTCATGTCCTTATCGAGTTGAAACTTCACGAATTTAACCATGAACATCTTGGGCAACTTAACACGTATGTGAGCTGGTATAAAAAGAATGTCATGAACGATGGCGACAACCCGCCAGTCGGCATTCTGCTCTGCTCGGTGAAAGATCATTCCCTTGTTGAATACGCCCTTGCCGGCATGGACAACAGCCTCTTTGTATCGAAATACCAGCTTGAACTCCCGAAGAAAGAAGAAATGCAGAGTTTTATCGAGGCACAAATGCGGGAGGTAGAAAAATGACGCTCCAGGAGTATTTCGGAGCATGAAAACAACCGAACAAACGGGACAGGCCAGGAAAAATTTTAATTCGACGCCTTAACAATATCGTTCATCACGATCTGATGGCCGGTACAGAGCAGCAGGTGATTACCCTTATCTTTCATGTTCTTTCTCCATAGAATATTTTTTCTTTTAATGATAATTTTTCCATTTTGCTCTCCTATTGTCGCCTGTAATATTGTTATTTTCTCCTCTTAAATATTATCCCCAAACCCGGGAAAAACATAGGTGTCCTTTTCCGATATTCAATATATTCTTCACCCAGCCGCTTTTCCAGTTCCGGCTCCTCAATCCGTTTCAGTTCCCAATAATTAATTAGAATGAAAAGAGGTGTGAATACAATGAGAAGGGAAACAGATCCAAATAATACACCAAAACCAAAAAGTAGAAAAAAGATACCGGTTACCATTGGATTCCGGGTATAAGCGTATAGACCGGTTGTGACCAATTGTGGCGGAGGGTTGAAAGGAACAGGAGTACCCTTTACTCTAATAAAATTTAAAACAGACCATCCTATCAAAAACAAGGCAATCAAAAAAATGGGCAAAGATAAAATGATATGAAACGGTTCAGGGATTACAGCGGTAAGGTTTAATAACCGATCCACTTGCAAGGCTATAACCACAAAAGAAAATATCAACAGGCCATAAATGAAGGCTCCGACAGGTGTAAACAAGTTTCGCATTTTTCGACTGCCGGTGGCAACATTATACAAAACTTCAATCCATTTCTTTTTTATATTCATAATTAATCTCCTTTCACCAGTTTTTCCAACATTTCAGGTAAATGCTCAAAGATCCAAAAATGTCCCGCCCCCTTAATAAACTCGGCTTCACAATTGGGGATCTTCTCAGCCATATAGTGCCCCATGGAGGGGGGAACACTGATATCTTCTTCACCCTGCCAAAGATAGACCCTGGCTTTTATCTCATTTAACGGGATCGCCCAATTACCGGGGATCATTGCATCGTACCAGGTGCCGATGCCCCCCTGACGGTAGCCCTCATTGCGATCAGGTCGAATAAAACCGGCAATGTTTAAACGCTCATAAACCTCTCTGTCAGTCTTACTAAACTCTTTGAGAACCATTTTGATATAAAGCTTAGGGTACGTTCTCGCCAACCAGGCAAACATCTTCATCTGCAGCTTGAACAGGCCCGGCCATTTCGGTGCTTTGGTCCACATCATACGAATAGGAGCAGCTATGTTCTTATCTGTTTCCGGGATGAAAGGCCCGACACTGGCAAAGATACCAACTGAAGTCAAACGCTCCGGGATTTTCCAGGCACAGGCTAAAGCAAACGGTCCGCCGCCAGATGGTGCAAAGACAGCGAATTTGTCTATACCCAATGAATCAGCCAAAGCAACAATGTCATTAGGCCAGTTTTCAATGGTGGTTACACCCTCTACAAAATCGGTTTGCCCGAAACCGGGCCGGTCCGGGGCGATCAAACGAACGTTAGTCAAAAAAGGTGAACCGGGTATCACGCCCCAAAGCAGCCTCGAATTGGGATTGCCGTGGAAAACAAAGATTGGCTGACCCGCTGGGTCACCATACTCCGCGTAACAAAGTTGGCGGCCATCAGAAAGTTTAAGATAGTTCTCAGTCGACCTATTCATCCTTTACACCATTTTTTTTAAGTCTCCGATGTTTTTTTCAGAATCGGGCCGGTTCCCGGGATAAACTTTCCTAAATAATAACGTTGGCGGATAAGTTTTGCTTCTTCTTCAGCCCATTTTTCTACACCAACGGCTTTCATCCGGCACAGGTTAAAAAGTTTGAAGTTATGGGGAAATCTGTCTGCTCCTTCTTTTGCGGGTTGAAGCTTTACACAAGGAAATTCCTCACATTGGAAACAGAATTCCAATTCCTTATCCTTAATGCATTTAAGTGTCTCACAGGGCTGCCCCAGGTGTTTGCAGCCATTCTCTAACCGACATCCCTTACAAGGGACTTCTTCCGGGTCTTTCCGGATTTTTAAGGCAAATTGCTTTTTCATTTCCCCTGTGATGTTTTTTTCATAAATTTCGCAATTGAAACAATCCAGGCCACACGGAGCAGATAATCTCCTTTTGGTAACAGCATTCATTTTTTCCTCCTTTTCTTTGAGATTTTTATCCGGCTTTGAAGCGAAAATCAATTTTGATTTTATAGATACTCCAGCTCCTAAAAAAACCAGGAGACTTTGAATAAAATGTCTTCGCTTTAACGTGTCACTCATTTTTTCCTCCTCATCCATCTTTATGCAATTTAATTGACAATTTAAAATATGCAGTATTATCAACGATTTCTGATATTGGGATTTTAAAAAAATGTCATATATGGTAATAGGTATTGTCATATATGGCGATTTGTCATGATAATGCCAAATACGGCAATATCCGGCAGAATTAAATATCAATACTACTTCCATTTAATGACTAAGAACGTGATATCATCCTCCTGGGTTCTGCCGCTGCTCCATCTTTCACCCGCTTCATTCAGAGAGGCAATGATATCCCCGGGAGATTCTTTGACAGTATCTTTGAATATTCTTTTTACTCTAGCCATGCCCAGCATCTCATCTTTTTGATTAAAAAGTTCGGGAAAACCGTCAGACATGAGGAGAAGAATATCACCTTTTCCTATTTTTGCTTCCCTTTGTTGGTAGGAAAAATTGACAAACCCTCCCAGGGGAGGGCCTTTGATGAAGATTTCATCAACGGTTTGCGATTTTTTCCTGGAGATCAAAGCCGGGGGCATACCTGCAGTAGAGGCAATGATTTTATTCTTTTTAATCTGAAGAATCATCATCGCCATATACAAATGCCCCAGGTTCATACCTTTGATGATGTTGGTACAGTTGTTAAAAAATTCAGGGATATTTACAGATTCATTATATGTACCGAACAAACTTTTGACAGCAGTCACCATGGTGCCGGCCTTCATCCCGTGTCCGGTGGCATCCCCGATGACTGCCGTTAACGTACCGTCTTTTCCAATATGGAAATCATAATAATCACCCCCAACCTCTGCGGCAGTTTTCATAAAGACATTGATCTCCAGGTCGGGCCGCTGCGGGATTTTTTGGGGCAGCATGGAAAGTTGCAATCTTCTGGCCTCTTCCAGTTCTTTGGACTTTCGCTCATTCTCTGCTTCAAGGAGCCGCCGCTCAATTTCTAACTGCCTGGTCTGGCGCTCCTGCAAAAGATTTTTTTCAGAGAGTTCTTTTACCTGGACAAGCTTCGTTTCCAGGTTTTTATTGATCCGGGAAAAGTGGTAGGAAAGATAGATAGACATACAAATGATAAACACCGGTCCGCCGTACGTATGAACCCGGAAAAAACGCCGGGGAGGTTCGGTCATATGGTAAGCGATCATTTCAACAATAACGTCACCTACCTGGTAAACCGATAATATTGCCAGTGTGATGATACCGATTAGAATAATCCAGGCACCTTTTTTTTCCCTGGGCCAATGCCTGATAAAGACCCGTAAGCTCTCAAAAATCAAAAGTGTGGTAAATAAAAATAACCCGATATAGATCAAACCCAGTGGTTTAAATGCTCCCCAGGCGCCGATGGCCACGGCAGAAACAATAAAATAGCGATATCGTTTGGGAATCTTTGCATACACGATGGAATAGGAAGTCAGCAGCAGGAACGAAATAGTGAGGGTATTCAATATCGGACCGATCCTGAAATAAAATATCATTTCTCCCGAATCAGAGGTGGTATATCGATTCATAATCGTATAAAAAAATGCAGCAAAACCAATTAAACAAAAGGAATAAAACAAATTTTCTTTCATTTTTGGGTAAAATAAAAAAAGCAAAAGGTGCAGAAGGGCCAGTATTAAAGGTATCGCTGTCAAGAGGGTTTCATATTTGGTAAAAAGTATGTTTTGCTTGCTGACCCGTGATAACGTTTTATCGAAATCCATGAACAAAAGAATAAAACCGGTATCAAATCCCATGCGCTGCTGAGATACTGTTGAGCCGTTGAAATAACGTACGGCAATGACCTGCCGGGAGTGATGATCAAAGGTAAACGCCTTCCATCTCACCGGCTCCGGGGTCTCTTCCATGGGTGTTGGGGTTTTAATTTGCCCGATTCGGTGAATCGGTTTTCCATTCAGGAAAACTTCCGAAGCGCCCAGGTGCCGGATATTAAGAGCAGCGGGTTTCCCCTGCAGTGTCTCATCGATCCGGAAATGGCACCTGAACCATCCGACTTTGTGCCAATTGGTCTTCATTATATTCTTGATATCTCTGGAAAAGTAAATGTTTTCCCATAAAAGGTCGTCATACCCGGGTTCTGCCCACTGCCGGTTATCGCCGGGATGATATTTCCATTTCCACTCCCCGGTTAATAAAAATCCTCTTGATTCTTCAGTCAAAAGAGTTTTAGTCAATCGGTTTTCACCTTGTAATGGACCGGGAAAAACGAAGACCATCAATAGGATGAAAAGAAAAATACTTATGGGAGCTAATTTCGCAGCAGTCTCTTTTGGTTTCATAGGAGAATTTTATAAGAAAAAGGTAAATATTTCAATAGGTAACATACTGATCCTCATGACCCCGTCAAAGTCGCCCAAAACAAAATATTTTCGGGTGAACACAAGGTTCACCCCTACGTCCACCCGGAAACCCTTTGTAGTGGCTCGGTCAGGATTTTGTATTCGCCCGACCTCCGCATTCGGCCATTTTTTTGGGTTTTGAGACTTAAATTTTTATCTTGTATAGTTCCCAGGTTTCTTCATCGATATTTTCTTCAAGTTTATAGAAGTAATTATCACTAATGGTAACATGGGAAGCAGCGTCCAGCCCATAATTTTCAGGTACCGGCAGGTAAATCCTTTTTTTCTCATTCCCCTCCTGGTCCATAACAATACACTCCCGCTGTTCCTTCTTGACTTGATTCGTCATTACATATAATTTACCATTATCGGCAAACATGGTATAAATCGGCGGGTAGTAATCTTTAAAGCTGATACGGTTTTTAAATATTTCATAGAACTGTTTATAGATGGGATCCGTTTTAAACCATTTCAGGGTTTTATCTTTATAGGAGGAAGGTACTTTAAGCCTTTTGTAATCTCTTTTAATGCGGTACTTTTTTTCTCCATTTTCATCGAAGGCATCGATGGCAAAACCATGAATTCCAGCTATAACAAAGAGTTTATTCTTATCTATCACCGGATAAAAAGGCGTCATGGGAAAATCAAGGCTGGCAGTGGGGCCAACTTCAAAATCCGATTTATAAATCATCTTCCCCTTTTTAAGGTTTTCGTCGGCTAAAAATAAAGCTAAAACAATTTTCTGGCTGTTTTCTTCTTTTGGTGTTGTAGAGATGCAAATATATTTTTTCCCAAAAGGAAGAAAGTTATCAAATGGACTAATTTTATATTCCTTTATAAATTTCCCGGTTTTTGAAAAGATGGATAATTTCCCAAAATTGCTTATATAGACTTTATCGTTATATGGGGTAACAGCCATGGGGCCGCCAAAGGGATTTCTTTTTATTTCACCGGGACCTTCGCCTTCCTTTCCAAATTTGGTAATGAATTTATAGTCTTTAGGGTTATAAACAAAAATGGTGGTTTTTTCCTGGACATAGATACAACCATTTCCGAAGGAAATGCTTTCCGGTTGACCGAATTCTTCAAAAACCGCAACCTTTTCTGCTTGCGCTCGCACCGGTAAAAGCGCCAAAAGGCTCCAACACCCTATAAAAAGTATGATCTTAACTTTCATCAAGTACCTCCGATTTAGGTTAATATAGTAAGCGCTTTTCTTAATGCTTACAATCTGATTATAATTAATCATAATTATATTTTCAAGTCCAACTCCGGGTCTTCCTCACTCTCTTCCTGGATAGAAGACAGCGCCTTCAAACCTAGTTTTTCAAAATGCGTATCAAAGGTTAAAATATTTGAAATCTTTCTATTTTTAGACTCTTCAGCAATTATAAGATCCCCCAGGTTGATGGAAGAGTTTTGGGTGTATTTCATCACTCCGCCCAAATATCAGAAGCAATCTTTTCTTCGAGTTTTTCTTTTGAAATATTCATTGGTGGTAGTGAATTGAAGTAATTTTCGATATTTCTGGCTCTTCGAATTACCAATTGGTTGCCAACATATTCAAAGATGATGGTGTCGCCTGCATCCACATTTAAGCGATTACGTACCTTCTTTGGCAGAGTTACTTGACCCTTACCGGTTATTTTTGCTGTACCTAACATATTGTCCTTACCTCCTTATTTTTTCTTACACTTTTAATTATACTTACTTCGCTTGATAAGTCAAAAGCAAATTTCAAATAGAGGAAAAAAGTGTGTAAACTTTTTTTTGACTGGTCCCTTTTTTTCCAATGGTCCATGGAATTGCTGCAGGAGTTGGAATTGAAAGAATTGAAAGAAGAATATCGTTGGTTAGTTCATCATCGGATAGGGATTTTGTTTGGCGACTTTTTCGGAGAGTATGAGAAGGCCCTTAACCATTATAATAAGGCTTTGGAAATTAATGAGAAGATCGATAATATCAAAGGCGTGTCCTATAGTTTGCATCAGATCGGCACGATCTATCAAGATAAAGGCGATTATGATGCGGCATTAACCCATTATCAGAAGGCCATGGACATTAAAGAGAAAATTGGGGATATCGCCGGTACGGCAAGCAGTATGGCGCAGATGGGGAAAGTGCTTTCAATAAAAGGCCAGCACAACGATGCCTTGAAACTATGTTTACAATCCTATTTGATTTTTGTAAAACTGGAATCACCAAATGTGACGATTGTTGAAGGATTTATTAGAAATATTCGCGAAAACCTGCCCGAAGACCAGTTCAATGCCATATTAAAAGAATTTAACCTTACCTCTTCTTTTTGAGACAAAATTCGAAGCACGAAATTCGAAATACGAAACAAATCCAAAATTCAAATGTTCAAAATCCAAAACAAAGAAGGTATGATGCTGAGAGTGTTGAAGTTTTGTTTTGGTCATTGTAATTTGTGATTTGGAATTCGTTTGTAATTTGGAATTTGTAATTTGGGATTTTCTTTTTTCGGTCATTTGAATTTGTTTCGAATTTCGAAATTCGGATTTCGGATTTACTATCTTTTTCTTAAATCCAGGGACGGAACGTTGAGATTTGGATTTTTTTGGGAAAAAGTCAGTCAGAAAATCAACCCTGCTGCTTGACAAAAATATGAAAAATCGATATATTTAAAGTGCATTCAACGGAAAATCGAGATGATGAACGTAGATGAAAAAGTCGAATATTGGCTTGATATAGCGTCATACGACCTCAAGACAGCTCAGTCGATGCTGAGGGCTAAAAGGTTCCTGTATGTAGGATTCATGTGCCACCTGGTTATAGAAAAAGCCTTGAAGGCGTACTATTGGGATAAAAAAAGAGAAGAACCTGAATACACTCACAATTTAATCAGATTATGCGAAATATCCGGGCTAAATGAAATCCTGTCAGAAAACCAGAAGCAATTTGTCGATACGTTAATGCCATTAAATATTGAAGCCAGGTATCCTAAGGATAAAAGATTGCTGCTTAAAGAATTGAACAATAAAAAATGTAAAGAGATATTTAAAGAGAAAAAGGAGTTTTACAAATGGATCGTGAAGTTGTTGAAAAGGTAAAAAAATACGCTGAAGCTGTCAGGAAATACATGCCGGTTAAAATGGTTATTTTATACGGGTCCCATGCCAGGGATTTGGAACATTTAACCAGTGATATTGACGTTGCTGTAGTGGTGGACAAAATCGAAGCCGATTACCTGGAACAAAGCGCTCGATTGTTTCATCTTATCCGCGGGATCGATACCAGGATCGAACCCGTGCTCTTGAGCAGTGATGAGGATAGAAGTGGTTTTCTCAGCAGCATATTAAAATACGGGAAAATAATATATCAATAATACCATACCACATACGACCGGCGAGAATGGTGCCGAGAATGGTGCCAGGTAAATTATTTTTCGACCTTGATATACTGTGTTCTTTCGTCGCAGGCGATTTTAACTTGCCCGGGCAAAAGCTTTTATTAATATTCTATAAAAACGCGCAAAAAAAACAAAGTTTTTCTGGATGGTACTATTCAGACGTCATGAACGACGCCTATAGGGTGTGGGCGCCGCCCACTTAAATCCTACGCAAGTCAATCTTACCGGGATTGCAGGTGCCCAACCTGTATTTACGTTCGGCAATTTCCAAATGAGAAGGAATTTCAAGTAAAGAAACTCTCTCCTGCTTGCGCTTTTCATTCATAACCTGGATGGCTGCATACTCCGCAGCCACTGGGTCTCTACCCATAACGATCCCAGACCAGTACCAGGGAACCCCCCTCCGGTACGTTCCCCTGAGCGCATCACATAGATTTAAAATAGTCTTATCTCTAATACTGGGCCGGGCACTGACTTCAGCAAGAAAATCAAGGTCCCCATGGCATTTGGACATGTCTCTATCCCTTAAACTGCCGATGTGATTTTTAAAAAATAGGCTGACACCAAAACCACCATCCACACACTTAAGCGAAGCCAGGTTGATGATCTTAGTAGCGGTATCAGTGACAATACGGGTCAACCGTTCCCGCGGATGATAACCACCACCATCGTCATTACCAAAGTATCTGACCCCTGTCATGGATTTGTTGGCTTTAAACCCACCTTGCTCCAGGTCAGAAGTGGTACGTTCATAAATGATAACCTGGTTCAAGGGAATAACACGTTTTAAACTTTCGCATAATGCATGAACAAGTTCCCAGTGCGGGCTTAGCCTAATGGTCCAGGTGTTGCAGTTCACTTTAATCGCTACCACATCGTTTTCTCTCAAGCCAAGAGAATCCCATGCCTTCACAGAGTCATCTTTCCCGGTTAACGCAGATAAGGCCCGGTCAAACATCAGGGTTACCTCTTTTTGATTGCACACATTGCGGCTGTTAATAGCACGTTCATTCCTGGCCGCAATAACTTTCGATTTTCCAGCGGCAGAAGCCGCCAGCGTTCCTTTTATAAACGGAAACGCCCCGGCTGCCGCTCCCAGGACTGCAATAGCCCTGGAACCGGATTTGATAAAATCCCTTCTGGTCAGTTTTTCAGACATTTTTTCCTCCTCTTATTTTAGCCACCAAGACACGAAGTCACTAAGATACACGGAAGTCTTTAATAAAAAACTTTTTTGTGTTACTTTGTGCCTTTGTGCCTTTGTGGCTGTTATATTCTTCATCCTTCATAAAAATTCTGACATTAAAGGATATCTCTATAGATTTCTGAAGCAAACGTCGTCAGTTTTTCTGACAGCGTATCATTGCTCAAGGAGAGGTATACTAAATATTTACCCTTGATAAAATAAACCAGGTAATCCGGTTCATAGTGGTATGATTTCGAAACAGTACCGATGTTTATTTCAGTATAACCGTTTGGGCAGATAGCTTCATCAGCAAAAGCCGCTTTCGCGTTTTCCGGTGTTCCCAGGTTAAAAATATTAAGAGTGATGGTATTTTGCTCACTATCCTTGAAAACCATGTGGGTGAGCTCACGAAAACCATGGTTAACATAAACAACACCGCCGCCATTGATATAATTATACAATGTACCGTCTTTCAACGGCTTTTCGTAAGTACCGTAAAATTCAGGGGGATGAGCAAAAACAAATCCCGAAGGAAGTTTTTTGGGAATAAATCTATTATCATCACCCTGTAAAAAACCCTTAACAAATAAAAAAACCAATATAAAAACAAAAACCAACACTAAAACTTTTTGCTTGTTTTGAATCTCTTTGGTTTGACGTTGCATATTGTACTCCTTGCCATGATCCCAATTTGGCACGATGGTTTAACCACGTAATATAGGCTGACCATGTATGAAAAGTTTTTTGCCCCGCTTTTTTACAAAAAAGCGGGCCGCCGGAG
>WVZO01000151.1 GCA_011772425.1 Candidatus Aminicenantota bacterium | reverse complement strand
CGATGTCTCCCAGGGTCACGGCGCGGGAGCGGCGGTCGCCCAGCTCGTCAAACACCTCGAGCCTCTCCTGGTGCAGCTTCAGCGCCTCCTCCACCTGGCCCCTGGACACCTGGATGCGGGCGATGTCTCCCAGGACAATACTACGCTCACGAAGGAGTCGATCCGATCGCAAACGCTTCTCCGCTTCCTTGAAAACCTCCAGCGCTTTATCCGGATCCCCACTATTCACCAGCATTCGACCTTGAGAAAGAAGCGCATACGCATAATCCTCACTATCTATATTCCCGTCAGTGGAAAGTTTGTCCACTGCCCGCTGAATATACGTGCGTGCATGCTCCATGTCACCAATACGTTCCGATACTTCAGCGCCTGCCCGGAAAAGACCGTCTGAAACTTCTACACCAGCGTTATCCAGAATTTCAATGGATTCCCTCGCCAGTTTCGCTGCATACCTGTATTGAAATTGCCCTTCAAGTCCCCGCACCGCGTCTTCTGCTGTTCCTGACAATACAGTTGTGTTTTGGGCTGCCAATGCCAGACGGGCCAATTCGATATCGGCTGCATAGGGACGATTCTTATTTTCTTTACCGCCCCACCATTCAAACAAGTCCTGCACAACCAAACCTGCCAAATGTGAAACGTCCTTCTCAGAAAGCTTGCCCACCTTTGGTCTTGCCAGGGCATGAATGGCCGCGGCTGTTTCTTTCGGGTTCACCATGTCCATAAACGGCTCCCACAAACCGAATCCCAACAACCGTTCGCCAACGGGTCCCTCACCCTTTAACCCCAATTCCTGCGCCATGTGCCCCAGCGTTTCCAGGGGGACCGGCACCTGGAAAAGCGTGGAGTCCCGAAGCAATTCTTTTTCACTCGTAGACAGCAAACCTAACAGGTGTTGAATCGCCAGATTCCGCAAAAAATCCAATAACTTTTCCCGGTCCGGTTCTTTACCGGATTCGATATACTCTTCCACAGCAGCCAGGGCACCGTCACACTCCTCTGGCGCTTGCAAACATAATGAAAAAAGCAAATCCTGGAGCCCGGGATTTCCCCGCGCCGCATGAATACAGCGTTCGACTCTCCCCACATCCACTTCCTTTATTGGTACACCAATAACCTTTTCTTTGGCTGCCGCCTGTTTCCGGCCTTCATACTCCTCCATGGGCGGCAAATGAATCAGCAAAAGCTGCGCTGCCAGGTCACGGCTTTTGTGGGG
The DNA here is from genome assembly GCA_011772425.1 of Candidatus Aminicenantota bacterium. Taxonomy (GTDB): domain Bacteria; phylum Acidobacteriota; class Aminicenantia; order UBA2199; family UBA2199; genus JAKAGC01. Next base: position 14,911 of record WVZO01000151.1, on the reverse strand, counting down.
AAGGGTAAACCGGTAGCGGCCGGTGAGCAGCAGACGGCAGCGGGTCTTGCCGATAGCAGCGGTAAACGCTTCGATCACGGCACGCATGGTCTCCACCAGGTGACTTTTGACCCGGTGCAGTTCCCCCTCTTCCGGGTCATCCAGGGCCTGCTCAAAATCATCCATCACCAACAGCAGCGGCTGCTCTTTACAAGGTCCCTCAATGATTGCCCTGAGAATAGTAAAAAGAGCGGCGGGATTTTTACGTACCTCCTCCTTTTGCCCGGATAACAGGTTTTTGATCTCTTCCGTGCCTATAAAATACTCGATGCCTTCCAGGATGGCCAGGGCATCATAATGTCCATAGATGACTACCACCTGGTGGTCGGGCAGGCGGTTGGCAATGCGGGCCGCCAGGCTGGATTTGCCCTGACGCCCAAACCCATGGATCAAGACACCGGCATGTCCGGGATTGTTGAACTCCCGGAGGATTTGCTGGATTTGCCGGCGCCGTCCCACAAATTCGCGGCGTCCGGCTACCGGGATAGACTGGTCCTTAACATTTAAAAATTCCCTGTGTCCATACTCGACACCTTTTCGCCTCCGCGCTTCTTTCCCTTTGGAAAGCACACCGCCGCCATTCCTCCCCAGGTAGAGCCGGGCCAGGTGCCAGTCCCCGGACATCTTTTTTTCCTTTTCCGCTTCCAGCAGTTCCTGCCGGGACCGGGCCACTGCTTCTTCCAGGGAATGTGACTGTGACAGATACCTATAAAAACCGGCGGCAAAGCGGTTGGCTTCGGCATCCCCCACCGAACCGCTCCAGCCCAGCACCGCGGGTACGCCGAACCGCAGCATCCGGGAAGAATAGGAATTCAAAAATGCATCCGGTTGGGAGGTCATACAGGCAGACAAAAACATGAGATTGGGTTTATTTCCCCCCAGGTTTTTTGCCAATTCCTCGGCATAGGTGGGACAGGGGTCTCCCTCTTCGGTTTCCAGCATAAGAACCGGTCCTTTTTTACTATGGATGGTTCCATGACAGGAGATATGAAGCACATCCACGGCCCCCCCGATGCATTCACCGGATATGCATTGGGCCAGGAGACCCGGGTTACCGCTCTCTTCCACGGTCAGGTCCATGCCTGATGCACCTGCCGCATCCAGCAGCGCGGATTCCTCCTCCTCATAGCGAAGCGGGACCCCTGCACCCTGCGGCGCGGCAGCCATAAAAACCGTGTGCAGCCGGTAGGGTGAAGGTTCTCCCGGTTCACTGCGTTTCCCGGTTCGCCGCACCGGGCAGTACATGACATACTGATCAGCGGCCAGGTGCTGATGCTTCTCTGCCAGCAATTCCCAGGGCACCTCTAAAAACCGCAGCTCATCATCCCGGGGCCGGGCAGATACGGTAAATTCCACTATAAACGGCGGATCAGAAACGGAATCAAAAAGCCGCTTCAACCAGCTTCCCGAACCGTTGAGCCATTTATACATATCCTGCCCGATACTGAACAGCGCTGCGGCATGATCATGCTGCTTTAATGCCTGCCGGTATTGTTCAATCCAGCGATCAAATTGTTTTTGATCGTTCTTTTTAATGTCCCGCCATTCATCCAGTTCTGCTTCTTTACACCGGATCGCCAGGCGAGATTCTCTCACATCCAGCTCCACTTTTGCTCGTATCATGTTATCACTCTCCAGGTATGTTATACACTATTTTGCTCCTAAATTGCAAGTTTCTTTTTGTTTTTAGCCACGAAGGTACACGAAGTTACACGAATAAAATAATATTTGAATTTTGGTCAATTGAATTTGTTTTTAGGGTATTATTTACCTGGCACGTTATTCTATAGGATTTTCAAACCTTCTATTCGTTCAAAATGTTTCTTATTTAAAGTGATTAATGGTAAATTATGAGTTAAAGCCGCTGCTCCGATGAGGATATCTATGACATCGATGATCTCATTTCTGCTGCGAAGGGATAAATATATTGACCCTGCTCGTTCTGCCGTTTCTCCGGTGAAAGGGACCAGCTCCGCAAGGATGAGAAAGTCATAAATGTCTTTTCGTTTCTGTTCATTGATTGCACCGGCAAAAAGTTCGTAAAGAGTTATTGTCGATATAAATAAATCATACTTATCGATTATTTTATATAAGTAGCTTTTCTTCTTATTTTTCTTTCTCAGATGATCGATGATTGTAGAGGTATCTATTAAAACGCTTCCGGCTGCCATTTGTTCATATCTTTCCGAATATCTTCGAGTATGGTTATATCTTCGTCACTCCAATAGGACATCCCCAGTAATATTTTTTTCTTATCGATCTTTTCCTTTCGCGGTTTCCTCTTGCGACTCAAAAATTCGATAAAATCGAATACTGTTTTCTTGTCTCTTTCCGGAAGGTTTTCAAATTTTTGTGCCAGCGCTTCGAACGTAACAGCATTCATTTGAACCTCCTTTTACAAGGTAATGATAATATTTTTCTTTTGTTCTGTCAACCAACAAAATTAGTCCAAATCCACTGCCAACTTTTTAGAAATCGGCGCCTGGATTATTTACCTGGCAATTTATTACCAATTAACCATTTAAGAAACGTTCTTTATTTTCTTTCCACCAATTGCTTTTTATTTCTTCTGATATCTCCAGGACTTTTTCATCAAAATCCGCTTTTTTCGATAGATCTTCGAGGTACAGCCGGTTCAACAAATTTAATAGATATTCTTTACTTACCAGCGACTTATCGATACTGATAACCAGTCTATCTTTTAGTGACGTAACTTCAACTGCTTCCATATTAAACTCCGATTTATGGATTACATTATAATAGTAATCAAAATTTGAAGAAAAGTCAATTCTTTCTGTTTATTATTCCTTCGTGTTCCTTCGTGTCCTTCGTGGCTTCCCCCTTATAGGCCGGAACTTCCAGTGTGTCTCATTGTTACTCGGGAAGGGGGGCCAGTCAAAAATGCGTCAGACCATACGGAATTCGATATGGGCGAACAGAATTTTTAAATCAACGGATGGAGTTTTTGATTCAACGGAGACTATTTCGAATTCAACGGACAGAGTTTCGAATTGAACGGATAGAAATTTTTATTCAACGGATAACATTTCGAATTGGGCAAACAATAATTCGGTTTCAACGGATAACAATTCGAATTCAGGGGATAATATTTCGATCTCTACGGATAGACTTTGGATAATCAGCGGTAGGATGTCTCTCCGTTCCGGGAATATTTCGCAATTTACTAATAAAAAATATCATTTTTGCTTGGCAAAGACGTTGGGAAGTGGTATAATTTGGCTTTACCGTGCACGAGGACGGTTAAAAAGGAGAAATATATGAAGAAGAAATTAGTTAGAGTTTTTGGGCAGCGGCTCAGAGAGATTCGTGAAGGGCTGAGAATGACCCAGACTGCCTTTGCCGGGAAAATGGGAATGTCCAATTCCTATTTATGCGATATGGAATCCGGGCATGTGGGTCCGGGCTTATACACCCTTTATCGAATCACTAAATTCTATAACATCAGCCCCCTTTACCTGGTTCACGGCATAGAACCTGTTTTCTTAGACCAGGAAAAAGAAGAGGAAAAGAAAAAAGAAGTAGAACATCCACTTCAACAGGCTCCGGAACCGGAGCCTCTCGATTTTGGGGAAGACACCACCCGCATCCGGGAGATGCTGTCGTATTTCAAACGCTCGCCAGTGGTAAAATATGCGCTCCTGGGATTCTTTTCAAAGTTTGTCATTGAAAACAAAGCAATCATCGAGGAAGACATCAAAAAAAACGAAGAGAAGACAAATCCAGGACCCAATGTCTGATTTTGCATTAGAGGTATATAATCATGAAAAAAGAATCCATGACAAGTACAGTTTATCAACCCATTTTAAGTGTAAGAGAAACCGAGAAAGCGATTAAATTAATAAAAGATTTCTTTCAGACCAACCTGGCTGAAGCATTAAATTTAGAACGGGTCACCGCACCGTTGTTCGTGGAATCAGGCACTGGCATTAATGACGACTTAAACGGGGTGGAACAGCCAGTCCGCTTTCATGTAAAGGATATGAATACCATGGTAGAAATCGTTCAATCCCTGGCCAAGTGGAAACGGTTGGCCCTTGCCGATTTGAACATTCCCTACGGCCGGGGAATTTATACGGATATGAATGCCATCCGGCCGGATGAAGTGCTGGACGAGCTGCACTCCATTTACGTCGATCAATGGGATTGGGAGCGTGTCATTTCAGAAGAGGAGCGAACCATTGATTTTTTGAAATCAATAGTGCAAAAAATATATGATATCATGAGACGAACCGAATGGTTCCTTCAAGCCAATTACCCGGAAATCAAACCGGTACTTCCCGAGGAGATTACATTTATTCACAGTCAAGAGCTGGAGGATCGTTACCCAACGTTAGAACCCCAAGAGCGGGAGGACGCAATTTGTAAAGAACATGGGGCTGTATTTATCATCGGAATCGGTGCTCCTTTAAGGGGTGGCAAACCTCATGACAGCCGGGCACCGGATTACGATGACTGGATTAGCAAAACAGGATGGGGATATGGGCTAAATGGTGATATTGTGTGCTGGTATCCGTTATTAAACCGTTCATTTGAAATTTCTTCCATGGGGATTCGCGTGAGTCCCGAATCTCTGGAAGAACAACTGGAAATCACCGGTACAACCGAGAGAAAGCAGTTGTTTTTTCACAAAAGACTTCTCAGTGGAGAATTACCTTTTTCTATTGGTGGTGGTATCGGTCAGTCGAGATTGTGTATGTTTTTTTTAAGAAAGGCACATATCGGAGAAATTCAAGTGGGTATCTGGCCTGCGGCGATGATCGAGGCATGCAGGAAGAATAATATTATCCTGTTGTAATGTCATCCGCTTCGTAGTGAATAGTAGCTTAATTGTATGTTTTCTCGTTACCCGCGGACAATGGAAAACACGCCGCTGACATCCTCGGCACTGCCATCGGTTCTATGAATCCGGACAAGGCAGCGATTCGAGGTAATATCCGGTACCTGCCAGCCCCGGGCACCATCATTGGAAGTGCCTGAGGCAATTTCATTCCACGTATTGCCATTATCGGTGGAATAGTGGATATTTACGGTTCCCTCGAATCTTTTATCTTTCCAGGTTATTGTATGCCTTTTACCCGGTTCCAGGGTTTCGCCTTCTGCCGGTGATATTAACTTTAGCCCCCGCTTTATCTCGTTTAATGCCAGGTTGGCATAAAGCTGGGCCGCTTGTTTTCCATGTTTGGCAAATTTGTCGTTTTCTTTTAAACACGTATCATAAATACCCCGGAATGCGCCGTCGACTCTGCCTAATTTTACCCAGCCGTCCGATTGACGCCTGCCCGGGCGTTCCACGTTGTCTACTTTTTCATGTGTCCCGTTAACAAGATCGAAAAAATCAAAATTTGCCGGTTTCCATACGATATGCTTTAACGTATTGGCAAATTTTTTAATGTCTTCGAGAGTCCAGAAAATACCTTGCTCAAAAGACTCGACAATATAAGAAATAACATGGTTGGCATGACTGACATCCTGTACTTCTACTTTATTATCCGAGGGAAGATTTGGGTCTCCTTCATTATCGGGGTTCCAGGTGGCATTCCAAAAATAGGCATCCGGGTTGTTTTCCGGGGGGTGAAGATTTTTCCTGAGGCCGTTATTTATTACCGAAGATACATCCCCACATTGAGACTTGATGGCTTCGTCGGCGGTTAACTTAGATAAATTCAGGGCGATAAACGCCCAATGAGAAGCCATATGTGTACGAAGGGGGTATATATAACGTGGGTTTTTTTTATGGTCCGGGCTATCTTTCGTGGCCCGCTCGAACCATTTCCGCCATATATTTTTCTCTGTAAATGCCAGGGTCTCATCGAAAAATTGTTTGTAAATCGTGTCTTCGTACAACCCGGGAGTCTCTTTAATGATTCGTAAAAGTTTGGTCACGTAGCGCCAGAAGCAGCATTCCCCTAAAGGTCTTTCCTTTCCGTCCTTTTCCCAGAGCCAGCCCTCATAATCGTCATTAAGTTGAGGTGCCGGTTTATCAGCGGCTTTCTTTACATTGTTCACATATGTCCTGGCTTCATCCAGGTAATCTTTCCGGCCGGTGACTTCGAAGGCCGCCATCAGCGCATCCAGCTCATACCCCAGGTGGTAATGACTTTTACTGAATTTGCTTGTACTAAGCTTGGTCCAATCATTTTTCTTTTTTTTAAATTCCTTATCAAACCGGGATATCCAGTCTTTGCCCGGAGGATCGTTTCTTGTTGAAGCATTCATTTTAGCCCCTCCTGTTTTTTTTCACTGGTATTGTATTGAAAAGAAAAAATTTTGTCAATAGATGAATTGACTTTATCATTTTTTTCTGGTAAAAATAAAACCATAAGCCATAACTTTTCGTATAATGATATGAACATGTGGAAAAAGCGATTATTTATCCTCTGGCTGCTTGGTTTCTTGATTACGATTGTTCTTTACTATGAACTTTTCCAGGACAATCCTGCTGCTCAGCCCGGGGATTTTGTATTTATCTTTTTCGCATATGTGACGTTTTTTCCATTAATCATCACCCGCGAAAGACCCCGGCAAAGCGCCTGGGTCTTCCCTTTCCGGCAGCGGCCTCCTCCTTCAAATTAAAAACCACCAACAAACTTTCTTAGATGGCTCGAATGGGCCTTTGCAAAAGTTTTGCGGGGGTCCAGGGGGCGGTTTTTCAAAAGAGCCCCCTGGTCGCCGAAGGCAAGGAGGAAATGATGAAATATAATACACAACTTAAATCGTATCGCAAATGGTTGATGCAGATCAATGACCGCAGGTGTGGTCTTGAATCTGCATCGGACCAGCAATTGAAAAAAATATCATCGCAATTAATAAAGCAGGCCCGTGAGGGTGCTGCGTTGGACAATTTAATGGTAGAGGCGTTTTCCCTGGCCTGTGAAGTAAGCCGCCGGGTATTAAATATGCGGCCCTTTGATGTACAAGTGGCCGCGGGCATTGCTTTGCACAGGGGAAACTTAGTGCAGATGGAAACCGGAGAAGGCAAAACCCTGGCCGCGGTCCTTCCTGCATATTTAAATGCTCTCACTGGCAAAGGGGTTCATGTACTCACCTTCAATGATTACCTGGCCCGCAGGGATGCACAGTGGATGGGGCCGGTATATCGGTTCCTGGGTCTATCGGTGGCCTTTGTCCGGGAGGGCATGTCCATTAAAGATAGACAGGAGGCTTATGCAGCGGATATTACCTATGTGACGGCCAAAGAAGCGGGTTTTGATTTTCTTCGAGACCGGCGCTGCTATCGGGAGGAAGACCAGGTTCTTCGTGATTTCCATTTTGCTATTGTGGACGAAGCGGATTCCATTCTTATTGATGAAGCGCGGATACCCCTGGTCATCGCTGGTGAAAGCGAAGATCTAGGTATCGACTTTTACAAGCTGGCAAAACTGATCCGCGGTCTTGACCCGCATGTCGATTTTTACACGGATGAGTACGGCCGGGATGTCAATTTCACAGATACGGGCCTTGAAAAGGTAGAGAAATACCTGGGCCGCGGCGACTTGCATCAACCGGAGAACAACCAGGTACTGTCGGCAGTCAACCTGGCGCTCCAGGCAGAAGTGCTGTTGAAACGGGACATCGATTATATTGTGAGAGAAGGAAGAATCGAATTGGTGGATGAATTTACCGGCCGGGTAGCAGACAACCGCCGTTGGCCCTACGGTCTGCAAACAGCTATCGAAGCCAAAGAAGGCGTGGAGATTCAACCCGAAGGGATTATCCTGGGGTCTATTACTTTCCAGCATTTTCTGAACCTGTACCCTAAAATCGCTGGCATGACTGCCACAGCCAAGACATCCGGGGAAGAGTTCCAAACGTTCTATGGTTTAAAGGTAGTTGAAATCCCACCGAACCGTCCCTGTATTCGCATCGATCATGAGGATGTGGTGTTTACCCACAAGGAAGCCAAGAGAAAGGCGTTGATCCGTGAGATTCGACAGGTTCATGCCGCAGGCCGCCCCATCCTGGTGGGTACGGTCAGTGTGGAAGAATCCGAACAACTGGCACAGGCGCTTCGGCAAACCGGGATCCGCTGCCAGGTGTTAAATGCCAAAAACGATGAAGTTGAGGCAGCTATTGTGGCTGAAGCAGGGGCATTGCGAGCTGTTACCATCTCCACCAACATGGCGGGCCGGGGAACCGATATCCGCCTGGGAGGAAAAAACCAGGAAACCCATGACCAGGTCGTGGCCCTGGGTGGGTTGTATGTGATCGGCACCAACCGGCATGAAAGCCGGCGCATCGACCATCAACTGAGGGGCAGGGCTGGCAGGCAAGGAGACCCGGGTTCCTCCCGTTTTTTTATCAGCCTGGAAGACGACTTAATGGTTCGCTACCGCGTGACTGAATTAATACCGCCAAAACATCTACCGCAAAAACAAGAGGAACCCATCCGCAGCCCGGTAGTGGCCCGTGAGATCGCCAGGGCACAGCGGATCATCGAAGGCCAGAATTTTGAAATCCGAAAAACCCTCAAAAACTATTCTTACCTCATTGAAGAGCAGCGTAAAATCATGCATCACATCCGCGATGAGGCAATGTTGAGTACGAAGGAAAATCCGTTAACACTGTTGGCTGACTATGCTTCAGAACGTTACCATCAACTGCTCCCTCATGTTGGAAAAGAAACATTGACCGACGTGGAAAGGAGAATTACCCTGTTCTATATCGACCAGTGCTGGACCGAACATCTTGCTTATATTGCTCATGTACGGGAAGGGATTCACCTGTGGGCGTGGGGGGGCAAAGTACCTTATTTCGAGTTTCAAAAGATAGCGGTACGTGCATTTGACGACCTATTGCAGCGACACCGGGAAAAAGTAATCGAAACCTTTAACAGGGCTGCCATTACTAAAAACGGCATCGATATGGCGCATGAAGGTCTTACCGGGCCTTCATCCACCTGGACGTATTTGATCAACGACATGCCCTTTGATAACCCGCTGCAAAGCGTACTGGTAGGCAGCAGTGCGTTTGCTTCCATGGCCCCATTGGCAATGCTGCCGTATCTCCCGTTTATTCTTATAGGACGGTTGATTCGCCGCTTTTTCAAGAGAAAGAAAAAATAATGCCAGGGGGGCTCTTTTCGAGAAAACTGCCCCCCTGGACCCCCCGCAAAAGCTTTTCATACACGGTCAAACATCGTTCCATGCTTCATAAGGATATTTCCCATTGGTATCATTCTAATTTTTTGTTTTTTTCTAATAAAAAGTTTTGCGGGGGATTCCAAAGGGGGCGGTTTTTCAAAAGAGCCCCCTTTGGCCGCCGGAGGCTTTACATTATGGGATTAATTTGTTAAAATGGAGAATGGAAAAGGAAAAATCAGGTGATACGATCAAAAAAGTCTCTTTAATAGTGGTTCCACTTTTATGCGTATTATTTATTATATTCGTTGACCTTTCACCCGGCCACCGGGAAATCACTTACACCGCTGCCGTTGCTTTTTTAATGGCGGTATGGTGGATTACGGAAACCATCCCCCTGGCTGCCACTGCACTGATCCCCCTCATTCTTTTTCCCGCCTTCGGTGTTATGGACGGCAAAGCCGTTTCTACTCAATATGTTAATCATATTATATTTATATTTATCGGCGGGTTCCTGGTGGCCCTGGCAATGGAACGCTGGAACCTTCACCGCCGCCTGGCATTACGAATATTAATGCTGGTGGGTGTCCATCCCAGGTATATTTTGCTGGGTTTTATGCTGGCCACCGCCCTTCTGTCTATGTGGATATCCAATACCGCCACCACTATGATGATGGTACCCATTGCCATTGCCATTGTTTCCAACCTGGAAGAAAATCTTGGCAAAAAAAAAGTGCGGAAACTTTCAATCGGGATTTTCCTGGGAATTGCTTACAGTGCTTCAATCGGGGGTATTGCAACACTCATCGGCACACCGCCCAATCTTTCTTTTGTAAGAATCTTCAATATCTTTTTCCCAAACGCACCTGAAATCTCCTTTGCCAAATGGTTCTTTTTTGCTTTTCCCATATCTATTGTTTTTCTTTTTATTGTCTGGATGTTTCTCTCTTTTATTTTTTGCCCGCGAGAAGGAATAACCCTTGAAAAAAAAATCTTTTCGGATCAATATAAGGCCCTTGGACCTATTTCCTTTGAAGAAATAGTCGTGCTGGTTGATTTTATCGTTTTGGTGTTTTTATGGATGTTCCGTGCAAATATAAAAATCGGGAGTTTTGTGATACCCGGTTGGTCCAATCTCTTTCCTGAAGCTAAATTTATCAATGATGGCACGGTTGCCATTACCACGGCGTTTTTGCTGTTCTTAATCCCGGCAAAAAACCGGGAAAACAAAAATAACGGTCGGAGGGTGTTAACCTGGAAGACCGCTTCCAGGCTTCCCTGGAATATCGTGCTTCTATTTGGCGGTGGGTTTGCCCTGGCCGCGGGTTTCAAAGAGAGCAAGTTAGACCGCTGGATAGGGGAGCAATTGGAAGGGTTGGGCTCGATGCCGCCCATATTAATTATCGCTTGTATCTGTTTACTCCTTACCTTTTTGACTGAGCTCACCTCTAATACGGCAACCGCGGAGATACTGCTGCCCATCCTGGCGGGATTGGCGGTTTCCATCCGGGTAAACCCCTTGTTATTAATGATCCCGGGAACCCTTTCTTGTTCCTTTGCCTTTATGCTGCCGGTGGCGACGCCTCCCAATGCCATTGTATTCGGGACGGACCGGCTGCGTATCTCAGACATGGCCAGGGTGGGCGTGATATTGAACCTGATCGGAGCTGTCATCATTACCCTTGCCGTATTTTTAATCGGGAAAGCCGTATTTGGCATCGATCTTTCAACGCTGCCATCATGGATGCCGCCTAAATAGTGAATTTATGTTATTTAATGATTTCAACCAGAAAACCAGGAGAAAAAAATGGCAGGAAAACAACAATTCATTCATAATTGGGTCTCAAACCTGATGAAATCCATGGATTCTCACCTAGATGAGACAACAAAAATCAAGGTATTGGAAGAATGCGGACGGTCATGCGCAAAAAATAATATTAAGAAAGAGGCATTAAAATTCAAAGGGAAATTAGATAGCTGGCTGTCTAAAATGAAACAATGGGTAGGGAAAGACAATATCCAAAAAGAAGAGAACTGCGTGCGAGTGATTTACAGTAAGTGTCTCTGCACAATGGTTAAAGACATCCCACCTATTTTATCCGGTACCTATTGCAATTGTTCACGGGGGTGGATGCTAGAAATTTTTGAAATCGTGCTGGAAAAACCGATAGAAGTAAGATTGGAGGACTCAATTATGAAAGGCGGCAAGGAATGTCGTTTTACCATTTCGTTCTGATCTGGCGTCTTTTTTTTGACGCTGTTTTTCGGAGAAAAACAGGTGAGGATCAGAAATCCAGGAAAAAGATTTAAATAGGTATTGATTAACGATTAAATTTCCAATATAATATCCCTATGGTTAAAAGCGAAAGGAAGAAAAATATGATGAAGATTAAAGTCAAATTAAGTGAAATAATTGAAGCCATTGAATTTGACTCTGAAATGAGTTCATCCTATCTTAATTTGAATAATGGAGAAGTGGTAACAATAATGGAAGAGTCTTTCCGCGCAGCAGAAGATGAAGAGCCTTTGGAAAAATTTCCCCAGTGGCAGCATGAAGATATAGAAATGGCCAAAAAACTCCTGAATGAAAGAGATTCTTTTCTTCCTTTGCCCTCAAAATACGATTTTCATGAATATCATGTGATTGAGGAGTTCTGTTTTTCGATTGAGGACCGGCTGATCTCAAATTCTTTATTGTCTGCAATCAAAGGGAGGGGAGCATTTCGTCGATTTAAAGATAAAATACTCCAACTGGGGATAGAGAAAAAATGGTATAGGTTTAGAGAAGAAAAACTGAAGCAATTCGCCATAGACTGGTGCAGCATGAATGATATTGATTATTTAGATGATTCACATAAAGGGGACGGTGTGTAGAAATGAAAAGTTGACAGGCAAAAACCGAAGTGGAAAATTTTGCCTGCCACCTTTTTTAGATCATGTCAATACCCCCAATCAAGAACCAGTGCAGCGGTATATCCTAATTTAACCCGACTAAAATGAAGCAAACTTCAAAATAGTCTTGACTTTTTTGAAGTTTGGTTTAAAATAGTCATATGAGACGCTATATAGAAAAGAATATCCTGGAAGACCTTAGAGAGAAAATCATTTTTCTTTCAGGTCCGAGACAAGTTGGGAAAACAACTCTTTCCAAACAATTGATCTCCTCGTACGCTTATTTGAACTATGATTCAAAGGGCGATCGCAAAATAATCAAAGCGGAAGAATGGACAAGAGATGTTCAATTGATTATCTTTGACGAACTACATAAAATGAAGAAATGGAAATCCTGGATTAAGGGGATATATGATACCGAGGGGATTCCACCTTCTCTCCTTGTCACTGGTTCTGCGAGAATGGAAACATATAAAAAAGGAGGTGATTCACTGGCAGGGCGCTATTTCTCATATCGCTTGCACCCTTTAACCGTAAAAGAAATCTGTGTATATTTGAAAGAGGACCCAGGAGACGCCTTAAATAAACTGATCAAGCTGGGGGGATTTCCGGAACCCTATTTAAAAAATAACGAATCTTATGCCAAACGCTGGAGGCGCACCCATATCGATACAATTATCAGGGAAGATTTATTGGATCTTGAAAAAGTCAGAGATATTAAATCCATTGAAATACTGATCGACCTGCTGCGGTCCCGGGTGGGCTCTACTACTTCATATTCATCCCTGGCAAACGATTTACAGGTTTCCGTTCATACAGTGAAACATTGGCTGCAAATCCTGGAAAACCTTTATGTTGTTTTCCCGGTTCGGCCCTATCACCAAAACATCGCACGGAGTATTTTAAAAGAATCGAAATATTTTTTCTATGACATCGGGGCAGTTGAAGGCGATCTTGGTGCTAAAATAGAAAATGCGGTGGCCTGTGCTCTTTTGCGTGAACTCCATTTTATTGAAGACACAACAGGCAGCAGGGTTGCATTGCATTATCTAAGAGACAAGGAGAAACATGAAGTAGACTTTCTGACGGTTATTGATAGTATACCGTCACAAATGATCGAGGTTAAAACCGGCGATGACAATTTTTCGCCATCTTTGTTCCGCTTTCATAACTCTCTGAAACAAGCGACACCGATTCAAATCGTTTATAATCTGAAAAATAAAAAATCCCGGGGCTCGGCCCAAATGCTGCCTGTCCATGAATTTCTTGCTAGTTTGTAATTTTTGTTATTAGAAAACCGATGAGGAACCGGAACCAGGATTGGAAAGCATCGATTTCGGTGAGAACACAGCCCGGATTCGCGAGATGTTGTCGTACTTTGAGCGGTCGCCGGTGGTGAAATTTTCGGTCCTGGGTTTTTATTCAAAGTTTATCATTGAAAACAAGGCCATTATTGAAGAAGATATCAAAAGCTTCGAAGAGAACAAAACAGCAGAAGCATAAGAAGCCAGGGAAGCCAGGGGGCTGTCCCCAAACAAAGGGCTGCTAATCTTGTAAATTTTGGAATCCGGGGAAGGGGGGTTTATTTATACAAATTCCAAGTTCTACTTGAAAAATGTATAAAATATGCTAAAATAGTCTCATGATAATAGAAAGAGAAATCAGGCACGAATTCAAAAAGTTGGTGGAATCCTATCCTGTAGTCACTATCACCGGCCCCCGGCAGGCGGGGAAAACAACTCTTGCCAAAATGGAGTACCCCCATTACTTTTTACAGGGATAATAACGGGAATGAAGTGGACCTCATTCACAAGCGATCCCGTGAACTGGTCCCCATTGAGATAAAGTCGGCCAAAACATGGAACCGGAATTTATGCAAAGGCATCAACTACTTTAGGAAGATTTCGCCCAATGCCGGGGAGGGATATTTGATCTATTCCGGCGACTTAGCCCCTGATGTCGATGCTATAAAGGTTCGAAATTTCACCCGTACTTATGAAATCTTTGAATGATCTCTCTAAAAACCAGCCATGAAAATGCAATTCCCTTGCAAATTTCCTTGCATGTTCCCTTTTCCCCTTGCATGTCCCCTTTTCCATTATCCGAGATAATTCGAACGTATACGGGGTCTGATCTTGCAGTGCAATATTTTTGAGGCACAATCCCACCCACCATGCCCACCACTTGGTTCGGCGGTTAATGGGATTTTGTATCAGCTTTCGGAAAAGTGGACAGGCAGAAGAAAATCCTCAAAACCCTTGACAATAGATTGGGTTGAATGACAGGCAAATTAAAGCTGTTTACTATATCAAAGAAAATAAGATTATAAACCTATCTTCTTATAAAGATTTAATTAAGGACGTTTCTGAAAAAACCTTATATAGAGATCTCCAAGATTTAGTAGCTAAAAATCTTTTGAAAGAAATCGGTGATAAGAAGGGATGGAAATATGAATTGACATAACGGACATTTATCGGACATAACGGACACGTTTCAGACATTTATCGGACATAACCATTCCAAACAAAACTCTCGTACCGCACGGGCACTCTGAAACACCTATTGCCCTCCCTGCGGATCNNCTGCGGATCTACTTACCACTATTCTTATCTACAGGATGGACAGTAAATCAATAAAAGAACTTAAATAACTTTTAGACTGTCCATCCTTGAACTCCTGTGCCTCCGGCGGCCAGGGGCTCTTTTTATAAAAACCGCCCCTGGACCCCGCAAAAATTTTTATTTAGGAAAAATCATTGTAAGACGCTTTCAACATCTATCCATATTGGAATCATTTTTTTTTACATAAAATTCTTTAAATTGATCAATACAATGATAATAAATACAATAACAAAAAGAATATTCTGCACCAGCCTGTTTTTG
>WVZO01000355.1:1489-1665 GCA_011772425.1 Candidatus Aminicenantota bacterium | reverse complement strand
GGACAATAGGCCCCGTTGATTTCCTTGTGGGTGTTTTCATAACAGGTGTAGGAATATGGAGTTGTACCGGTGGTCCCGTGGTTTAAATCAACGGTTTTGACGTCGGTGCAATCCATGGTGCAGGTACTGCCGTTGACAGCAACGCAAAACGGATCGTAATCCGTGCCGTAATAATA
>WVZO01000355.1:0-1363 GCA_011772425.1 Candidatus Aminicenantota bacterium | reverse complement strand
ACATCGATAAAGTAAATAAATTGTGAGGGATTCCCTTTTTCCGTATCGGCAAAAAAGGAGACCACGTAGCAGAGATGAGCTTTGTTTTTCTTATCGATATAAATATAGGTTCCATATTCCTCATTCCTGAAGTTCCATTGTGCTGCGCTGTCTTTTGCCTTATGGAGGTCTTGCATTTGCTTTAATGCACCCAGCGGGTCCAATGAGGAGGGAATGCCCCCGATGTCCCTGGGAGCACCCAGGGCCATGGTGCCGGTAAGTCTAACCACGTTATTAGCCGGGTCTATGCCTACATTGGTATGCATACCCCACACCGGGATGCCCTTAAATGATTGTTGATAACGGTAGTGGGTTATCCCGTTGGAAGCCTTTATTTTGCGAAGCAATTTAAATTCTTCATCCTGGGACAGACCTAAGGTGTTACCGATTGCTGTACTTCCCTTGTCCTTATTTTTATTAAGGAGCTTGATATAATCTTTGGCATTGGCATTGTAGAACTCGAGTTTTTTAGCTGCCCATGAGCTTGTTGCCATAAAGCAGCATACAACGAAAACCAGGGTAATGAATGCCCATTTTTTCTTATTCATTGTTCGTTCCTCCTAAATTTTGTAAATTTTAAAACGTAATTTTTCTCCACAACCAGAACGCATTTTAACCCCAACACCGTTAAGGAAACTCTCTTTCTTTACCCATATTAGACCTCCTATTTTTTATAATGGTTTTTGTTTTTACGATTGACTGCTGAGTGGCGGTCCAGCCGTTATAAAACGGCTGCACATCATGGATTTTTTTGGGCTTAAAGTCCAGGCCGAAGACCTGGTGATTGGATAATTAACAATACTTCATTAAATCGTATTTGTCAATACACAAAAAGTCGTAAATTTGGTATGAAAATGAAAGTAAAAATTCGTACAACTAAAGTTGTACTTTTTCGATTTGGTTGTACTAGAAAAAAAAGCCCGGAAGGCTTTCGCCTTCCGGGCCTTTATCAGGTTACAAAATCGTCTATGATCGTATGATCTGGCCTCAATAGTTGGCGGTATCCGAGGTTTCGTTGTTGAGGTCGGGATTGTAGGGCAGGGTGGCGTGGGTGACGTTGTCTACCGTAATAGTAAAAGGACCGGTGGATTTGACTTTGTCAGATTTAAAGGACACGGTCCCATCAGCTTTGGTAACACCTGAAGCACTGCCGCCTACCACACCACTCCAGGTGATGTAGACCGTGGCATCGGCAACCGGGTTGTTGTTGGTATCCCAAATGGTGACCACTGCGGTTGACTGGTAGTTTTTCCCCATCTTCTTGATGGTCTGGGTGATGTCGTAAACATAGATTTCAACTTGAGGACAGTCGGCCACGGTGATA
>WVZO01000667.1 GCA_011772425.1 Candidatus Aminicenantota bacterium | reverse complement strand
CTGATTTCGATATGGATATCACCTTTCTCATCAGGATAAATTTCCTGTGGCATTGTATCCCAATTACAGCCTTTCCCTATTATCACCGGCCCAAAATTATCAGCAGGAATCGAGGACACTCTTTTGTCAACAGATTCATTTACCGATGTCCACTGGGCAGTACTTAGTGACTGCCGGCCATTGTTGCCTGAATTTTGAATAATAAAATACCGGCTTCCAATACCGTCTGTGTTTCCAGCGTTATCTGTTGCTACCCACTGGATGGTATGCACACCATTTTTATAGGCAGTGGTATCCAGGTAAAAGTAACCGATGGCTCCATAACTGTTGGAATATCCGGGGAATAAATTGGCAATATCCGCCCTGTAGATATTGTAGAGGGGATGACCGATGTTTACCCCGTCTATATAGACTTTAATTGTTGAACCGTCTGTGGGGATATAATTGGGCCGCGGGGTTAATACCCACCCCCAATTTATAAAGCTTCTGCCTGAGGCAGCGCCTCCCTGGTTGGGTGTATCGATGGCCCCAAAAGGTTTGAACGCATTACCATTATCGCAATATATTGTTTTACTGCCTAATGTAACCGAATTTCCTTCTTTATCCGTGGTTCTGGCATAAATGACATATTGGCCGTTTCCCCCATTGGGCAAGAAATTTGTCAACATCATATATCCCCAGCCTGCTTTCGAATTCATCGGGTACCCCGGATAAGCCTGTTCTATATCCGGACGTGCTCCTTCCACAAAAACGGCATCTCCAATATAGTTGCTTCCATTATATATTTTTACACTCTCAATTCCAACATCATCCAGCGCCCAACCTGTTACAGGTATGCTGCTTCTTACAGTAGAATAGTCAGTAGGAGTGGCAAAATCACCGAATGGAGAACCGGTCAATCCCCAGCGATGGACTTTCAAATTTACAGATACAGTCCGGGGTGAATTACTGGCATTGGCATCCGAGATGGTAATTTTTCCGTTATAGGTGCCGGCAGACAATCCGGAAGAATTGACTGAGATGTTAATGGTGCCGGAATTGGTACCTGACTTTGGAGATATATTAAGCCAGGTCGCATTGCTGGCGGCAGTCCATCTGAGAGTTCCTTTCCCGGTGTTATTGATAAAGAGCGTGTCATTATCTGAGGTAGGTCCTGAGGCAATAGCTCCAAAATTAAACGTAGTCCGATTCAAGCCGATTTTAGGCGTGCCTGTAGAACCGCCGCCTCCTCCACCGCTTTCATTGATTTTAAAATAAACCGCATCAAATCCCACTTTGTCATCTTTCTTAAAAGTATCCACTCCGTTTCCAACCTGCACATAATAATAAGAGCCAGTACCAAATTCAAACGTTTTATTTCCCAGGCGAACCCAGTTATTTGGTTTACTTGGATCTGCAGGTACATTCAATTGATTCACTGTGAATGTTTCACTTCCGCCAACATGATTGACTTTGTATTTGGCTGCGGTAGTCGTGGCATTATAAGGTGGAATATAAACAAAAATATCACACGTAACTTTATTTGAAAATTGTGGCCTATATGTTAGGGTAATGGTTGATGTTCCTTCTTTAGCATATTTCCAACTGTATTTACGATCATGCCCGTAATAAGGTTCATTTCCATCGAAACTACCTGAAATATCCGCCTGACTTTCTTCGATAATCTTGCCAGGATTGTTCACTACATTATCAGAAGTATAGCCATTTGCTTCTATTGGATTGAATGAACACCCGTTTGTACAGCCTGAAAACTGAGGCAGCGGCATACTTTCGCCATCTTCGCGCATTCCAAAATGGAGATGATCACCATAAGATAAACCTGTATCCCATATTACCATGAGCTCCTGCCCCTGTTTGACAAATTCACCTTCTCTAACATTGATCGATGCCCCATGAGAATAATTCGAGGTGATTCCATTTCCATGGTCAACAACAACTCTGAATCCGTATCCGCCTGTATTCCATTTGGCATATGTTACTATTCCATCCGCTACCGCTAATACAGGAATACCCGAATCAGATTCCCCTGTCAGGTTGAAATCAACACAATAATAATCCTTGTTTATATGGTAATCTATACCATAACCATTAGTGATCTTCATATTAATACCATTTGGGAATGGGAGACGATACAACGAACAGTTGTCGCACGCTTTAACATAATTCTTTTTGGTTATGGAGTTACTATTTCCAAAAGAATTTGTCACTGACAACTTGACGTTATATGTACCTTCTGAAGTAAAAGTATGTGTTGGATTTTTATGGAAACTGGTGCTGCCGTCCCCAAATTCCCATTCCCAATTGGTAATGGTGGCACCGGAACCGGCTATGGATTGATCATAGAATTGTACAGTCAGTGGAACGCTGCCGGAGGTGGGAATGCCGTAAAAGTCGGCGGTTGGGGTTGAGCTTGAACTGGTGACAATAATGTAATCGTTTTTGGTTTCGGAATCCTCGTAACCGCTGGAATCTTGAACCGTCAACTTTACATCATAAATACCCGGATTATTGTAGGTATGTGTGGGATTCTTCACTAAGGCTGTGGTCCCGTCACCAAAATCCCAGTACCAAATTGTAATGGACGCACCTTCGCCGGGTTGAGATTGATCGTAAAACTGTACGGCTAATGGTGCGTTACCCGAGGTTGGAATGCCATAGAAGTCGGCTATTGGGGTGGATGCCGGATTCGTAGTAAAAATCATGTTCGAGCCATATGAGGTTCCATTACTGTTTGTAGCATAGGCCCTGACATAATAGGTTGTACCTGGATTCAACCCATATATATAGCTGGTAAAACTTCCGNNGACTCCCCTGGCTGTTACAGTGGAGCCTCCGTCCGAGATGACATTACCACCGCAAACGGCACTTGTTGAAGTAATTGAAGATACAGAGTTGGTCGTCACTATCGGCGTGGTAGTGGTTGCCGGATTTGTTGTAAAACTCACGTTCGAGCCATATGAGGTTCCGTTGCTGTTTGTGGCATAAGCCCTAACATAATATGTTGTACCTGGATTCAACCCATATATGTAGCTGGTAAAACTTCCCGTGCCGGTTCCATCAGTGGTTTTGGAGTTACTGGTGGTAGGATTTGATGAAGTACTCCAACAGACTCCCCTGGCTGTTACAGTGGACCCTCCATCCGATGCGACGTTACCACCACATACTGCACTGTTCGATGTGATTGAAGACACCGAATTGGTCGTTACTGTAGGGGTAGTTCCACCACCACATTCATCTTGATGGGCTTCCCAATCTGGGTCATGGCTGTCAAGCCATGCTCTAAGTGTTGGGTCCGTTGCATAAAGACAGTTATAGCCAACATCTAATAGAGTTATTGCTATTAAATTTGTAAGACTTGAAGGGATACTACCATTCAGTTTGTTATGATCCAGGTAAAGGCTTTGCAACTTGCTGAGATTTCCTAATTGAGAAGGGATGCTGCCGCTCAGTTGGTTTCGGTTCAAGTAAAGAGTATTCAAATTACTGAGATTGCCTAATTGAGATGGAATACTGCCGCTCAATTGATTATTGCCCAGGGTAAGGTGCCCCAAATTACTGAGATTGCCTAGTTGATAAGGGATGCTGCCGCTTAGTTGGTTTTCGGATAGGTAAAGAACCTCCAAATTACTGAGAGTGCCTAATGTATAAGGTATACTGCCGCTTAGTTGGTTGACGTACAGGTGAAGAGAACGCAATTTACTGAGATTGCTTAATTGATAAGGGATGCTGCCGCTTAATTGGTTTTCGGATAGGTAAAGAACCTCCAAATTACTGAGAGCGCCCAAATTATAAGGAATGCTGCCGCTTAGTTGGTTGGCGTTTAGCTGAAGTGCTTTCAAATTATTAAGATTGCTTAATTCAGGAGGAATGCAACCGCTCAGTTGGTTATTGTGCAGTATAAGATATCTCAAATTGCTGAGATTGCCTAATTCAGGAGGTATGATGCCGCTTAGTTGGTTCCAGGGCAATTCAAGATTTATCACATTATCTCCTAGATAAACCCCAAACCAACTTCCTTCTGTCCCTGGCATAGCAAACCCATCGGTATGCAAAGGTGGAGTTTTCCACCCACTATTATTTATCCAATTGTCCCCATTGGTGCTGTTATACAATGCAATTAATGCAGCGCGCTCTGAAGCCGGTATTGCGCCGTGGATAAACCCTGAAAATTGGAAAAGTATAAACGCAAATATAAATAAGATAATTCCTTTTTTCATGTTCTCTCCTATTCTAATGAAAGTCCAAAATTTTCTTCTCATTTTTTCTCCTCCTTTGTAATGAAAGTCTAAATTATCTTTTTCATTTTTTTTCTCCAGATAGGAAAGGCATTTTTCGTGCCAATAGTTAAAACTTTGAAAAATTCGATTATAAAATGATCCTTGGAAATCGATTAAAATGGAATCAGTCCGAAGATTCGGACTGAAGTCCGGACTTTCGGACAGTATAAAATTATTGCCTCCTATGAAAATAAGCCGCAAAGAACGCGAAGGGGCGCGAAGAAAAAAGGGATATAAATTTGATAGTAGGGGTTTGATTCATCAAACCCAACAGATGAATTGCCTGAGGGGAGGTATCATCAGATTAAATGTTACCAGCTATTAAAAAAGATTGGTGGTCTATACGACCTTATATAGTCGTCTATGCATCCCTGTATAGTCGTCTATTAAAAAAGAATAGACGTCTATAATCCGTTTATAGTCAGCTATTAAAAAAGAATATCCGTCTCATCATCCATGACCCGTTATCTACTGAAAAAGGATGAGAGGCCAGGCAAAAAGGTTATTTTTAGCCACAGAGGACAAAGAGGACGCAGAGTTTTAAAAGGAAAATCATTCATCATCTTTATCATCTTCTTGTTTTGTGGACTCGATATCTGATCCTTCAGATGTATGGATCTCTTTTTCCTGCTGGATTGACTTAACCAGGGGTTCGAGTTTTTCAATCAATTCCGGGATATTTGTGGACACCACGGTCCAAATACGTTCCTGCTTTATTTCTCCATATTCATGTGTGATAACGTTTCTTTGTCCGACAATTTTTCTCCAGGGAATCTCCGGATGATTCTTTTGAAAATCGGTGGATACTCTATTTGCTGCTTCGCCGATGATTTCAAGCAAACGCTCGATTGCCAACTGTATTTTGCGATCTTTTAGATATTCCTCAATGGTAATACCAGGAGTGAATTGAGCCGCTGTTTGTGCAGCATCAAGCATATCCCATAGGTATGCAGAATCTTTATCCTCAGGCTGCATAAATCACCTCACGGGATCGAAGGATTTCGTGTCTTCGAAACGGGTTTCTAATTCCTTCTTTTTCGACAATATCAACTTCACGACCGAAAATCTTTTTCAACTCTTCTTTCATATCCACAAATTCAAATAATCCCCATGGTGCATCCTCCTGGAAGCTCAACAATACATCTACATCGCTGCCAGGTCCAAAATCCTTCCGTAATATGGAACCAAAAATAGAAAATTCTTTGACTTTCCAATGCTTACAAAATTCTGCAATACTTGCCAGCGGCAATTCAAGTTTTCCTTTATGTTTCATAATCTTGAAACTCCGGTTATAAATATATGACTTAAAGAGAAAAAAGTCAACAGAAAAAATTAAACGAAATTGCCAACATGATAAAGGAACAGGGAAAAAGGTGAATCAGTCCGCAACTTCGGACTGAAGTCCGGATTTTCGGACGGGGTGGTGAAAGGATTTATAATATATTACGCTTGATCCCGTGTTCCTTGATTTTACTGAATAAGGTAGAACGCGATATGCCCAACTCTTCGGCAGCTTTTTCATAATTCCAGCCAAAAGCCAGGAGCCTGGCTTCAATGGCCTCTTTTTCCTTTTTTTTCAGGATTTGAGACAGCGTTTCTTCTTCTGCCCTTCCCCCTGAGTTGTTTTCTTTTGGATTCTGAATGATAGGGCTTTCCTCTAAATACATTTCCATTTCTTCACCGGATACAAGTTCAGAACCAGAAAGCACAGCTATTTTTTCCACCAGGTTGCGGAGTTCGCGGACATTCCCCGGCCATGGATATTCAACCAATTTTTCAATGGCCGCAGGTGCTAACTGCATAGCCGGCCGCTTACGTGTCCGGCAGAGCTCATCCAAAAAATAATCCGCCAGGAGGGGAATATCTTCCTTCCTTTCCCGCAAAGAAGGAACATGGATGTTAATCACGCTTAATCGATAAAAGAGGTCTTCCCGGAACTCCTTCCGCCGCACAGCCGACTTCAGGTCCTGGTTGGTGGCGGCGATTATGCGCACATCCACTTTGATGTAATCATCCCCGCCGAGCCGCTGAATTTCTCCATTTTCAATGGCCCTTAAAATCTTGGGTTGAATTCGCAGCCCCAAATCCCCGATTTCATCCAGGAAAAGTGTGCCGCTGGAGGCCAGTTCAAATTTTCCTTTTTGCTGCCGTAAAGCGCCGGTAAAAGAGCCTTTTTCATGGCCGAATAGTTCCGATTCCAGGAGGTCTTCAGGGATAGCCGAGCAATTGACGGTAATCATTGGATTCCCTGCCCTTTCGCTGTGCAGGTGAATGGCCTGGGCTACCAATTCCTTTCCTGTGCCGCTGTCACCGGTAATCAATATCCGCGAATCCGTGTCAGCTACCTTCTCGATCATTTCAAAAAGGTTTTTCATTTTAGATGATATCCCCACCATCTGGTAACGCTGCAGGGCATCCTGGATCAGGAATGTTTTCTCTCTTTCCAGCCTTGAACTTTTCAGGGCATTTTCCAGGGTAATCAGGATTTTTTTCGATTCAACAGGCTTTTCAAAAAAATCAAAGGCCCCCAGCCTGGTAGCTTTCACAGCTTTGGAAATAGTACCGTGGGCGGTGAGCATAATTACCGGGATAAGCGGTTTTTCCTGGTGAAATTTTTTCAAAAGGTCAATACCATCTGCATCAGGAAGTACCAGGTCCAGGATTATGGCATCAACAGGCGAATCGCTAAGAGCTTCTTGAGCTTTTTGACCGTTTTCAGCAGTAAAAACCCGGTAACCGTTATCTTTTAATATGGATGAAAGCGTGGAAAGCAAACGCATATCATCATCCACTACCAGCACATTGCTTTTGTTCTTTTTTTTCATTGAACATCATCCTATTAATTTTATTTTAAATCCAGTAGGCTGTCCGAAAATGCCGGGTGAACACAAAATGCCGGCCGAATCCCTACATGAATCCCGGAAGCCTTTGTAGGGGCGAATCTTGTATTCGCCCTTTTCCAATATTTCGATGGTTTTTACTATTCTCGGACAACCTCCTATGGTAAATTCTTTACCGGAAAATATAAAGCAAGTTTTGTTCCAATTTTCTCCTTACTTTCCACTTCGATCCATCCGTCGTGGGATTCGACAATCCTTTTGGCAATCGCCAGGCCGATGCCGGTTCCTTCTTTTTTGGTGGTATAATGAAGATCAAAAATTTTGTCCAGCTTATCTTCAGTGATTCCACAGCCGTTATCTTCGATCTCTATACAAATGACGTTTTTCTGTCTCTTATGCGGCAGCATTTTATAATATGCAGCAGTTATGGAAATGGTTCCACCGGCGGGCATGGCATCGATGGCGTTATCGATGATAATGGCAAGGGCCTCTTTTAACTGCTCTTCGTCTGCCAGGAAAGTTGGCAGCGATGGGGGAAAACTGCATGTAAAAGTAAATATATTGCCAAAGGTATTTCGGTAATTGTCTAGCGATTCTTTGATTATCTTTGTGATTTCAATTTCCTGGAGCCGCGGGATTTGAACCTGCAAATATTTCATCAGGAAACTGTTCATGATTTTCAACGCATTAACATCGGCAAGGATGGCTTCATTAATCTTCTTTAGCTTTGACAAAAGTGTTTTGGACTGGCGCTTTTTTTCCAGCAAGCCGTCGATTTTTTCGGTTTCCCAGAGGATGGCGGTCAGGGGGGATTTCATTTTGTGCAGGACTTCCTGGGTTGTCAATGTCCATTCGGGTTTGGTTTTCGTTCCATCCCGCAGTAACTCAAGAGAGCGTAACCTTGATTTTCTTGTCTGCCTCCAGCCGATGTATACAAAACCATTAAAAACAATAATTCCCAGGAAATAGAATAAAAAAGGAGAACGAAACAGTTTTAGGAAATCCTGGAATAGGATAGCTTGTTTGGGAGAGATCAAATAGGTTTGATCCAGGGTCAAAACAAACGAATTGTTTTTCCCATCGTTTACTGGGACAATTGGGTCTGGATATTTTATTTCTTTTGGGATTTGATAAAATTGATAATTGAAAATAATGCGCAATCGATGATCAAAAATGCGAAGTGTATTGTATGCGTACCAGGTAAAAATGAGAGGAAAGGAATTCTCATTAATTTTTTCTACCCCAAGTATTCTAATATCTTTGTTTTCTCTATATTCTTTACATACTTTAAAATTGCGGCCCCATATCCTTAATCCACCTTGCGTATCGCTGGCGATAATTTCCAGGTGAGGGTCATTGTCCATATTGATTACATAAAGGTCGTTAAAGGATAATCCTGGATAGTTAGAGGTATGAATATCTTCCCCGGACAATGCATCGTAAACCCGGATTTGACCGGGATCAGGTTTTATTGTCCTGTGACAACGACGAGATGTTATAATCTCGAATTTTCCATCATGATTCAAATCCTCAACAGCCAGATATGCATTTGTAAAAAACCAACCAACCTCAAAGCACCACAACTGGGTACCCCGGCAATCAAGGACCCCCACGTAACTATGATCATCATCCATACCATTACAGGAAAAACCATTATGAGGTGCCCATGCTGAAAAAATAATTTCTTTTTCCCCGTCGCGATCGATATCCTTTACAATCGTCCTAAAGGGAGCAGGTCCAAAAAGAAACTCCCATTTCTTTTTACCTGATAGCGGGTCATATACGGCAATCCCCCTAGGCAGCCCGGCATGTTCCCCGCTTATACGCCACAACATATCTTTACGGCCATCAGCATCGATATCTTCTATTGCTATGATTCCTACTTCCATATTATCTGCTGGAGGAAGTATCGATAAATCTTCCAGTTTTGTGCTTTTATGTGTGTTGCCATATATGTCCTTCAGTTCTAAAACAACCTTTTTATCTTCAACCCCGAGCAACGAAAAAACCGGCTCACCATTGTTACAGTTGTCAATTTTATGGAATGATGAAAAAAACCTGTGCCTTGGAATTTTCAATTCCTTCAAAAAACTAACTTTCCCATGGGGATTGTGAGGTGGAGAAAAAATATATAAAAGACTCGACTCCATATATGAAGGATGTTCAGAAACCCGACCGATAAGAGAATCTGTCTCTTCCCCCGGCAGCTTAAAAGATTTTATAGAATCAATGGGTAAATCATAGATAGCAGAAACCGAAAAACGTCTGTTTTCCAATGACCATTTTGAAAAAGCAGAGAAAGCTTGAAAAAAGAGGAGGGCGTTAATAAAGAGAACTGCTGCTGTAAATAAGAAAATCTTCATTCCCCGTATCATGGTATCCACTGCTCCCAAAATCGTTTTTTACAACTTTAAGAACGGATAAAGTTTAATAAAAATCCGCTGAAATGTCAATAGATTAATTATGAATTTGGAGTAGTTAGCCGCGAAGGCACGCGAAGAAACGCGAAAAAAGAAAATCAGAAAGTCAGAGGGCAGACAGTAAGAAGGTTAGAAGGTTAGATGACCAATGACTAATGACAGGTTATATTATTCTTTTCACCTAACACTCCATTACTCCGGAGTCAAAATTAGAATTGCCTGTGGTTTACTAATTCGTGTTGAAAAAACTGCTTTTTAATGATATCATTCAACTTCACCATTTGAGAATCTTCCAGTATCGGAAACGAGGTATAGGGCATGATTATTGAACAATTTTTACCCGCGTTCCACTACGGTGACGCCATTGGAAATTCTACCCTGAGCTTTCACCGGTTCCTGGCAGAAAAAGGAATCGAAAGCCGCATTATCGCATTGACTATTGATGAATGCTTGAAAGACCGGGCCGCGTTCTTTAACGATTACAAAGATAACCCCACCCCGGAGTCCTTGAAAATCCTCCATTTTGCCATCCCTTCGGAATTGACTGATTTCTTTTTAAATACCAAAGGCAAAAAAGCCATGATATACCACAATATCACCCCTTCACATTTTTTTGTTGATTTTTCCGATCAACTGGTGTATTTCACCCATGAAGGCAGAAAACACCTGGAACGCTTACCCGGTTGTTTCGATCTTTCCATTGCGGATTCCACGTACAATGCCAGCGAACTGCGAACCTTGAATTTTAAAAATGTCAACGTTTCTCCGTTAATGGTCAACCTGGAAGATTACAACGCTCCTTACAGTGAAGCCTATTACAATTTATTTAAAGACGAGCGAAAGAATATTATTTTTGTGGGGCGTATCACCCCTAACAAAAAAATCGAAGATTTAATAAAGGTGCTTTTTTTCTATAAAAAATATTTATCCCCTTCTATTCGGTTGATGGTTGCCGGTAACATCAACACCCTGCCCAGGTATTTTTATGCGGTGCAAAACCTGGCCGGCCGGTTTTACCTTTCTTCTGAGGATATCGTATTTACCGGCCATATTCCATTTGACGAACTGCTGGCGGTGTACCGGCTGGGAGATGTGTTTCTCTCTATGAGTGAACACGAAGGTTTCTGTTTGCCGCTGATTGAAAGCAGTTATTTTCAAATCCCGGTGGTGGCCTATGATACCGGTGCGGTTTCCGAAACCCTGGGGGACGCGGGTATTCTGTTTAAAGAGAAAAAATACGACGTGGTGGCTGGTCTGGTGGAGCAGGTCTTTTATGACGAGCAATTAAAAACAAAATTAAAAAAACTCCAGGCCCGGCGCATTGAAAAATACAAAAAAGACTCGGAACCGGAAAAATTATTGGCTTTGTTGACGGACATATAAGCATGGGTATGATTAAAGTTGGCATTGTTGTTCAGCGGTATGGTAAAGAAGTGGTGGGGGGTGCTGAAACCCTGGCCCGGGACATTGCAGAGCGCCTTAATGCTTCCGGGTTTGATGTAATGGTTTTTACCACCACGGCCAGGGATTACATTACCTGGAAAAACGAATATAAACCCGGGGACTCTATACTCAAAGGTGTGAACATCAAACGATTCCCGGTAATGCAAGAGAGAGATATCGAACGTTTCAATAAATACAGCGATGTTTTTTTCAGTCAGGAGGATCATAGGGATGAAATGGAGTGGATTCATCGGCAGGGTCCTTATTCGCCGGATTTGATCGAAGGTATTGGCGAGGCACAGCAAGACATCGATGTCTTTTTATTCTTCACATATCTCTATTATCCTACTATCGAAGGATTGAAAAAGGTTGAAAAACCTGTGGTACTATTTCCTACGGCTCATGATGAACCTCCTATTTATCTAAACCTGATGAAAGATGTATTCAGGCGTCCCGATGCTCTTTTTTTTCTTACCGGTGCTGAAATGGATTTTGTTGTCAAGATGTTTCAACCTTCTAACCGGCAAGTACTTATCCGGACCGGTACGAACATCAAAGAAAACATCGATGACCGGTTGTTCAAGCGGAATTATCTTCAATATGCGCCTTATATTCTTTATGCTGGAAGGATTGAACGGGGTAAGGGGTTGGAGCCGGTATTTGAGGCTTATGGGGAAATGAAAAAGAAGCGGCTGGTGGATTTGGTGCTGATGGGTAAGAAACTGATGGATATTCCTGACATTGAAGGAATAAAATACGTGGGTTTTGTATCGGAAGAAGAGAAGCTTTCTGCTTTTAAGGGAGCCATGCTTTCTATTCAGCCGTCACCGCTGGAAAGTCTTTCCATCACGACGTTGGAATCTTTTTCCCAGAAAACCCCGGTTTTGGTAAACAAAAAGTCTCATGTGTTATGTGAACATGTTGAACTTTCCGGCGGTGGGTTTGCTTACGATAACATTGATCAACTGCTTCACCATTTTTATGCGCTTTACGACAACCGGAAAATGAGAAAAGAAATGGGATTAAAGGGGTACTGGTATGTAAAAACCTATTATTCCTGGGATGTGGTAATGGATAAAATAAAAAAGGAATTAGAAACCATTGTTAGGGATATACCACCTTGATGCGGAAACCCGGAATGACTGAAGCACTTTAAACAAAAGTTTTACGGGGGTCCAGGGGGCGGTTTTTCAAAAGAGCCCCCTGGTCGCCGAAGGCATTGAAATAAACATGGTTAAAAAGGATATCAATGAAATAGCGGCGGTTTGTTCTGATTGTGGGACGTGTTTGTTTACCTGTCCGGTTTACAATGCGGAGTTGATGGAGCCTACTGCACCCAGGGGCAAGGTGAACTTGATCAAATCTTTAATGGACGGCAGGTTGAAGCCGAATCGGTTGAATAAGCGATTTATCTATCAATGTATGCTTTGCGGGAGTTGTGAGCACATCTGTACCAAAGGTGTTGAATTCGTGGACATGATGATTGATTACAGGGGTACTGCTGCCAGGGGCAAAAAAATTCCTTTCTTAAAAAAAATCATACTTTATTTTTACCAGTCTGTTATTTTCAAGAAATTTATTGGTATTGTGGACATCCTGGCTAAAACGCCGTTAAAGAAAAAATTAACGATTCCAGCCAGGATAAAAGCAAGAGCAAACATTAAAAAATTATTTACTAAAAAGCCTGAGCAGGAGTATTATGATATCCTTTTTTTCCCTGGATGTGTGCTTACCTATTTTTATCCGGGGATTATTGAGAAAACGGTAAATTTTCTCAAGGAGAAGGGGTTTTCGGTGGTTATTCCCGGGGGGTTGGTGTGTTGTGGTTTCCCGTATATTTCCCAGGGATGGAAAAATAAATTCTTTTCTTTGAGGCGGAAGAATAAAGTATTATTTTCGCAGTACCGGTTCAGGTACCTGGTGGTGCCGTGCGGTACGGGGGTGATGACCTTTAGAAACTACTATGATTTTGGAGACAGGGATAAGCCCATTGAAATATATGAATTAACGGAGTTTTTTTACAAATATATTAAAGAGGCTCCTGTAGAGGTGGATCAATTCAAACGTGGTGACGGAAACAGAGGAAAAATCACCTGGCATGATCCCTGTCATCATTTCAAGTCGTTGGGTATTGCGGAGGCGCCCCGGCATTTTATGAAGCAATTGGGTGAGGATTTTGTCGATGATTCATCTGCGTTATGTTGTGGGTTTGGTGGTATATTTTCTGTGGGTTTTCCTGCCACCTCGAAAAAAATACTGAAGCGGAAAGAGGAGAAATTAAAGGAATTGGGAGTGGACACGGTGGTAACGGCGTGTCCTGGATGTTATCTTCAATTAAGGGAGGGTTTGCCCCCGGGAAAGGACGTGAAATTTTTCATGGATTTGTTTGATCTAAAGGAATAAAAAAGCATCCCCGGCAATTCCACTTTTCCTATTTGCAGGCAAATTTTGCCGACACTGTCGGCACAATTGGTTCCACAATTCGGGAGGAAAATGTTGCCAGGCAAGAAATACTCGATTTTACCAAAATCAATCGCAGGTTTCATTAAATCACCATTTTTCATCAAATTTAACTATCAAAGTAATATCTGCGGATAAATTTCTCCTGTACCTCAAAAGACCAGTGCACATCGTGAATCGCAGACGTGGCTGCCTGGAGGTCACCTTTCTCAATGGCTTCCACTAATAGAGCATGCTCCTTTATCGAAGACTGCTCCCACTCTTTAATCCATTTCTCCTGGGGAACAAAATCATACAACCGTTTCTTGAGGGTATTGACAATTTGAATTAACCATTGGTTGCCGCATAAATCAATGTAAACATTATGAAACGCCAGGTTTTTCTTATAAAAAAGATTGAAATTATTCTTTTCAATAGCAGCTTTCATTTCCTGGATGAGTTTTTTCATTCTGTCGATATGGGACGGTTTAAACCTGGAAAAAGAAACACTGAGCGCTGAACTTTCCAGTGCCCCGATCACCTGGTAATACTCTTTAATCTCTTGAAGTGTCAGACCGTTAACATATATGCCTTTGCGGGGAAAGATGGTGACAAATCCTTCCATTTCCAGTTGAATCAGCGCATCTCGCAGTGGTGTCTTACTGATTCCCAGTTTTCTACTGGTGGCATCCATGTTAATGGCTGACCCGGGGGCCAGGCTGCGTTTGCGTATCTCTTGCCTCAAGTATTCGTAAACCTGCTCTTTTAATGATGCTGTATTTAAAATGCCTTGCTTTTTCATTTTCTTTTTTAACGATTTTTTATACCTCCTTTTATACCACATTTGGCAAATTAGTTCAATGCCCTCGGCGAGGGCAGCCGCAGAAGGCGCATTCGCGCCATCTAAAGGTTTCCTTACCTGAACCAACCAGCCGGGAAAACTCTTTTGCAATTGATATGAATCGAAAAGAGGACTGTTGCTTCAAACGTTTGGGGAAACCTTAAACTTATCTTTTCACCTTCTTCTCTTCTCACCTTCGTGCCCCATCTAAATCATTTTACTTCTTAAGTTTTTCTCTTCATGGTTCCAAATAAATTTATTATTTTCCTCTTGACTTTTCTTTCGATATCTGATATATCAGATATTAAATGGTTGTTTAAAAAGCGAAACGAACAATGAGCCGAACGTGTGGAATAATATTTGATATCAAACGCTTTGCCATCCACGACGGCCCGGGTATCCGCACCACTGTGTTTCTTAAAGGCTGCCCCATGAGATGCCCCTGGTGCCATAACCCGGAAAGCCAAAACAAATTCCCGGAACCTATAAAAGGAAATAAAAACAACGTCATCGGAGAAGAAAAAACCGTCGCCGACATCATGCAGGAAATTGAAAAAGAGGTACTCTTTTACGAAGAGTCCAAAGGGGGTGTGACCTTTTCAGGCGGCGAACCCCTGGAACAGGCAGAATTCCTGGATGCACTGCTGGATGAATGCAGAAAAAAAGAAATTCATACAGCAGTAGATACCACCGGCGATATCCCCCCTGATATATTTAATCCCATCATCGATAAAACCGACCTCTTTTTATACGACCTTAAAATTATGGACGATTCAGAACATATCAAATATACCGGCGAATCCAACCGCTTTACTCTTCAAAACCTTAAAACTCTTTCCCAAAAAGGTAAACGTATAATCATCCGCTTTCCCGTAATCCCCGGCATCACCGATTCCGAAGACAACATAAAGGCCGTGGGAATGTTTATCTCTTCATTAAAAAATATCCGGCAAATCGACCTTTTACCCTATCACCGGATAGCAGATTCGAAATATAAACGCCTGGAAAGAGAAAACAAAATGAGAAAGGTCATGCCGCCAACAGACAAAAGCATGAATGAAGTAAAACGGTTGTTTAAAAAATATACCCGGAATGTTGAGATAAGAAAAGAATGAAAAACCTTCGTGTTCTTCGTGCCTTCGTGGTGAAAATAAAAAAATAGAAAATGAATGAACGGATAAAAAAACTAAGAGAACAAAGTTTAGAGGCAGAAAATCGCATATGCTCCGAGCGTGCCCGGCTGATAACAGAATTTTACCAGAGCCCTACAGCCCGGCAAGTATCAACACCCATGAGACGGGCATTAGCCTACAAATATCTAATGGAACATAAGACCATATGCATTAATCCTTATGAACTTATTGTTGGGGAGCGTGGCACCGCACCCAAAGCCACTCCCACTTACCCTGAGATATGCATTCATTCCCTGGAAGACCTCGACATCCTGGATTCCAGGGAAAAGATTCCCTTTTCAGTGGACCAGGAAACCCGGAGGTTATATAAAGAAGAAATCATCCCTTACTGGAAGGGGAAAAGTATTCGCGATCGTATTTTTGCTGAAATGTCCGATGAGTGGAAGGGGGCCTATAAAGCAGGGGTATTTACTGAATTCCTGGAACAAAGAACACCGGGGCATACGGTATTGGGTGATAAGATCTATAAAAAGGGATTTCTCGATTTAAAAAAAGAGATTGAAGCGCATCTTCAACAATTGGATTATTTCAATGACCCGGAGGCTTACGATAAAAAGGAAGAACTGGAAGCTATGGCCGCTGCGGCAGATGGCTTGATTTGTTTTGCCCGCCGTCATGCTGAAAAACTCAGGGAAATGGCTGCTGCAGAGACCGATAAGAAGTTGGAAGAACTGGCAGAAATCTGTGATCATGTCCCTGCTCATGCGCCGCGCAATTTTCATGAAGCACTGCAATACTATTGGTTTGTTCACCTGGGTGTAATCACAGAACTAAATCCCTGGGATTCTTTTAATCCCGGCCGGTTGGATCAACATCTTTATCCTTTTTATAAAAAGGGATTGGCAGACGGTACCCTTACTGAAGAAAGAGCCAGGGAGCTGCTGCAAGCGTTCTGGATAAAATTCAATAACCATCCTGCACCTCCCAAAGTGGGAGTGACTGCCCAGGAAAGCAGTACTTATACCGATTTTTGCACCATTAACCTGGGTGGTGTCAAAGCAGATGGTTCCGATGCGGCAAATGAGCTTTCTTATATGATCCTGGATATAATCGAAGAGATGCGGCTGCTGCAGCCTGGTTCCATGGTCCAGGTGAGCAAAAAAAACCCGGACCGTCTCCTGAAACGGGCATTAAAAGTTGTAAGAACAGGTTTTGGTCAACCCTCGATATTTAATACTGATGTTATTATCCAGGAGTTAACCCGACAGGGCAAGGCCATTGAAGACGCCAGGACAGGTGGTGCCAGCGGCTGTGTGGAAAGCGGTGCTTTTGGGCTGGAAGCTTACATTCTTACCGGCTACTTTAACCTGGCAAAAATTCTCGAAATCACGTTGAATAACGGTATGGACCCCCGAACCGGCAAAAAAACCGGTCTTGAGACCGGTGACGTCACCCGGTTCAAAACCTTTGAGGAGTTAATCCAGGCTTATCAAAAACAACTGCGGCATTTTGTAGATATCAAAATAAAAGGGAACAATATTATTGCGCGTATCTACAGCAAATACCAACCGGTTCCTTTTTTATCCCTGTTAATCGATGATTGTATACAAAAGGGTAAAGATTACAATAACGGTGGTGCCCGGTACAACACCCGGTATATCCAGGGGGTAGGGATTGGCAGTACCGCCGATTCCCTGGCTGCTCTCAGGTACCACGTGTTTGATCATAAAACCATCAGTATGGCAGATATGATCAAGGCATTGGCTGCGGATTTTAGAGGCTATGAAACATGCCGGGATGAACTTTTAAATGATACGCCCAAATACGGCAATGATGATGACTATGCCGATGATATCATGAAAACTGTATTTGATATGTTTTACCATACCGTGGAAGGACGGCCCGCGGGTTATTACGGTGAGCATCACATTTTAATGCTTCCCACCACCAGTCATGTTTATTTCGGTAGTGTGATCGGTGCACTGCCGGATGGCAGGAAAGCAGGTTTTCCTCTTTCCGAGGGTATCTCACCGGTCCAGGGTGCTGATCGAAAAGGCCCCACGTCTGTTATTAAATCCGCAGCCAAAATCGATCACATCCGAACCGGAGGCACACTGCTCAACCAAAAATTTACTCCTCAAATCCTCGAAGATGATGCCGGACTGACCCGGCTGCTGCATCTGGTCCGTTCTTATTTCAGGATGGATGGCCATCATATCCAGTTCAACGTGGTGGATAGCCAGATCTCTGCGGGACGCCCAGAAGCATCCGGAGCAGTACCGGAGTTTGATTGTCCGGGTGGCCGGGTACAGTGACTATTTTGTAGACCTCACCAGGGAATTACAGGATGAAATCATCCACCGAACCGAGCACGAATCGTTCTAGGAGGCTGTCCGATAATTAACGAGGGGGGCTCTTTTCGAGAAAACTGCCCCCCTAATCCCCCCGCAAAAGCTTTTGATAAGGTTCTTGAAAAATCTCTAATAAAAAGTTTTTTGGGGGTCCAGGGGGCGATTTTTCAAAAAAGCCCCCTGGCCGCCGGAGGCAAAAAAAGTTCTGATAGAGTCTTATAGGAGTTTCAGGATGGACATACAAAAAGTTTTTAAGTTTTTTTTAGTTTTTATGTCCATCCTGTAGATAAAAATATGGGTCAGTAGATCCGCACGGAGGGCATAAGTTTTTTCAGAGTGCCCGTGCGGTACGAGAGGTCGTGTCGAGATCGATTAGGAAAAGGGGAAAGGAAAGGGAGAAATTAAAAATTGGCCTGTTCCCTTCCTCTTTTTTTCAGAGGTAAACATATCAAGGTCAAATGACTTGCGATGTCCTAAATAAAATTCAGCCAATGCAGACCCACCGGCCAGCAAAAAATAAGTCGAATCCTTAATTTTGGAAAAGAAAGCCAATACTTCCTTTTGAAGGGGAGTTAATACGTTTTTAGGTTTGAGCATTAAAATAAGATTCCCATACTCTGTTGATTTCAGCCGGAAGATTTAATTCAGGAAGATATTTCTTAATCTCTTCCCAATCAATCGCTGCCACATCCTCTGCTCTGCCATTCATAAGGACCTGTCGGTAATACCATTTTCTCTGGAAAGGGTCCTGAAGATCGATTTCATTCTTTGACCAAACAATGCTGCGTTTCGGATGCATATCTCGACACTCCTTTCAAATTCCAAATTCATTTATTATTGCAATATTATTATAATACTGCTTTCTCCTTTTTTCAATACCGCGGCTGTGACGCACCCACTTCGCAGCGCTTCAATTCTATAAAAAAGGATTAGGTTCTTTTTGCTTTTTCCTCTAATATTTCTCTGATCCGTTTCACCTCTTTGGCAATAGCAAATAATTGCACCTGGGCAAAAAGCATAATAATTCCAATTACCCCTGCAATTAGCCCCAGCACCAGCTTCAAGCCCCAGCAAAAAGATTAAAAATTTTTTTTGGCTTGCAGCTTGCGGCTGGAACTTAACTGTTACAATGTATCCTATACCAGTATCAACTGCCAACTGACTTACTGACCGTCTGTCCTCTGTGCACTCTGTATCCTCTGTGGCTCTGTGGTGAAAACTTACTTAAAATTCTCACTTTTGTGCTTCAAAAAATGCAGGGTGTTCAACGCTTCTAACGGTGTGATGGATTCGATTTTAATCTCTTTTAACCGCTCCCGGATTTCATCCCAAACTTTTAATTCCGCATCCTCGGGGAAAAGACTTTTATGACTCTCCGGGACTTTATCGATTTTACCGGTCAGGCGTTCTTTCACCAGGCGGTTAAGCTCTTTTTTCTCCAGGTTAAGCAAGACATCTTTTGCCCGTTCAATCACAGGCATAGGAACACCGGCAATTTTAGCCACATGAATACCAAAACTCTGATCCGTGGCACCAGGGGCGATTTTGTGTAAAAACACAACATTATCCTGCCACTCCCGCACCGTAATATGATAATTTTTCACCCGGTCAAGAATCTCTGCCAGTTCGGTTAATTCATGGTAATGGGTAGCAAACAATGTTTTGGGTTTCTCTTTCAAGGAGTGCAAATACTCGATCACCGCCCAGGCTATGGATAATCCGTCAAAAGTGGACGTACCCCTGCCGATTTCATCCAACAGGATCAACGACTTTGACGTGGCATTGTTCAATATCACAGACGTTTCAATCATCTCAATTAAAAAAGTGGATTTCCCTTCAATCAGCGAGTCGGAAGCACCGATACGAGTAAATATGCGGTCACAGACACCAATGACAGCTTTTTCAGCGGGTACAAAATAACCGGCCTGCGCCAGGATGACAATTAAGGCATTCTGCCGCAGGTATGTAGATTTTCCTCCCATATTGGGACCGGTGATAATAAGAATCTGGTCCGAACTGGAACTATTGGTCAAATCATTGGGAATAAACCCCTGCTGAGAACTGAGCTCCACCACCGGATGCCGCCCTTCTTTGATGTTGATATCATTTTTTTCCGTGATAACCGGTCGGGTATAATTCCGGCGCTGACTCAATTCACCACCGGCAGCAACCGTATCCAACAAGGCAATTAAATACGCATTTTTATTCAGGTGGCTGGAAAATTTCTGGATTCCCTCCACCAACTGGTTGTAAAGCTCTTTTTCAATTTGAACGATGCGATCCTCTGCTTTTAATATTTTTTCTTCCAGTGTTTTTAACTCCTCGGTGATGAAGCGTTCCGCATTGACTAACGTCTGTTTGCGAATATAATGGGGTGGGACCAGCTTCAAATGGGTTTTGGTGACCTCGATAAAATACCCGAACACTTTATTGTATTTGATTTTTAATGATGGAATCCCTGACTTTTCTTTTTCGCTCTTTTCCAGCGAAGAGATAACTTCTCTGGCGTTTCGCCTGATGGCCCGCAGTTCATCCAACTCGTTGTTATACCCGTCTTTGATATAATTGCCTTCATTTAAATTGTTGGAGGGATCATCCGCTATGGAGCGGTCAATGGATTCTACAACAATAGACAGGGGGTCCAGGTCACGGTATATGGTTTTGGCGATTTCGGAGCTTAAATATTCTATCTCCTTTTTTATTGGAGGGATTAGCTTTAATGTGTTTTTTAACACCAGCAGGTGAGAAGGCAAGGCAATATTTAAGGAAATCTTGGAATTCAGTTTAGCCAGGTCCCCAAGTTTTTTCAGTAATTTACGCACTTCAGACCGGGCGATCAGGTTTTGTGTAAATTCCTCAACTCCGTCCAGCCGTTTTTCGATTTTCTCTTTATCCACCAGCGGATAAGAGAGCCATTTTATTAACAATCGTTTACCCATTGGCGTCATGGTAAAATCAACTGCATGGAACAAACTGCCTTTGGCACTCCCGGTTCTTATATTTGTTAAAATTTCCAGGTTCCTGAAGGAAGTAGAATCCAGTATCAAATAATTCTCGCCGGGGACAAACCTCATAGAGGATACATTTTTTAGTGCTGTTTTGCGGATAGACTTCAGGTATTTGATCAGGACCCCGGCGGCAATAACAGCCGAGTCATAACCCTTAATACCCAATCCCTCTATATTGTTTAATTTTAACTGGTTTTTCAATATGTCTTCGCACTCGAAGTAGTTATACTCATAGGCCTGGTAATGACTGATCAAAACGTCGGAGATTTCCGGGAAATTCTTCATAATGGTATCCAGTTCTTCTTGAAAATCTTCAGGTATAATAATTTCCCTGGGAAATTTTCTAAAGAACTCATTGATAAAAGAATCCATGTTGGTGATTTCAAAACTCCTGACTTCAAAATCAGAGACCGATAGATCAATGGCTGCCATGGCAATGGTTCGGTTATCTTTATAAATAGATATCACGAAATTATTCAATTGGGAAACCGCTGCATCGATTTCCAGTGCTGTACCGGGTGTGAGCACATGGGTGACCTCTCGTTTCACCACACCTTTAGCCAGGGCCGGGTCTTCCACCTGCTCACAAATCGCAACCTTATAACCGCTTTTCAACAGCTTTGCCGCATAGGTATCCCTGGCGTGGTAAGGAATCCCACATAGGGGAACCGCATCTTCTTTTTTCTTATCCCTGGAAGTCAACACCACTTCCAGTACAGGTGCAGCTGTTTTGGCATCGTCGAAAAACATTTCATAAAAATCGCCCATACGAAAAAAAAGAATGGTATCCGGGTAGTCCTTCTTGATCTCGAAGTACTGCTTTAACATCGGGGTTATTTTCTTATCGTCCATATTCATGTTGAAATTATATCATAAATGCTCGATTGAATAAAAAAAATGTGAAAATTCTGTGATTTCCAGAAAAAATATTTTTTCTGAAAAAAAACTTGAAAATTCTAAAATTTTTGTTTATACTGCTGCGCATAGCACAAAAAAATGAAATGAATCGTTTGTATTTTAACGAACAAATTACATTTAAAAGGAGGTGTAAATTGGAAGCAACCACAAATTCCGAAAAAGGTATTATCGAGTATATTGAAGGAATTGGTGAAGCCAGAGGGAAGAAACTAATTGATGCAGGCATACGAACGCTTGCGGATTTAGAGAAAATTGATGTTGAAGTTACCGCCAGGGAAACGGGAATTTCTTCTAAACTCTTAGTTAAATATGTTTCCATGGCAAAGCTCCAGCGCATCACTGGCATCGACAAACAGTACGCAGAGGCCCTGGTTTTAATGGGAATCAATTCTTTCACCAACCTGGCTTCTACCAATCCCGAAATGATCATTGCTGAAATGAGAGAGTACGACCATGAGGACATTATCCCGGAAACGCCGGAATTGCACGAAGTGATGACATGGCAAACGGAAAGCATAGATTTAATAGAGCCAGACCTTAATGTTAAATATGGAACGGTTTCATGCCCAAGGCATGCAGCGGACAACGTGGTGTTTATCGAAACAGAACTGAAAGATATCCCTGATGGTGTAACGTTTACAATCACCAAGTTTTACAAACGAAAACCGCTGGTCAGGCTGGACTGCTTTTCTCATCAGTACATCCCCGCCTCTGGAGTGAGAACCATCGACCGGCTGTATGTGCCGTTGGAAAACATTCCACCCGGCAAAAAACTTCGTGACAAACTGACTGTAAAACAAGGCCAGTTGGTAGAGGACCTGCCGGAGATTGAAAAGCTGCAATTATTGGCTCAACAATTTCCTACCTACCAACTCCTCAGGGAGATCATATTCAATCGTCATCTGGTCGTTGATATTGTTGAGAAAAACAAAATAAATATCAGCGAACCGGAATACAGGTTGTGTGATGAAGCGAGACACCTATTGTTTAACAAAGTTATGAGGGAGGTGAAAACATGGTAGCGCCAATTCCAATTGACGACGTTGAATTAAGTGGAGGAATATTTGAGTCTCTCGATGTAGGTCCCGGGACCTACTTAGTACGAAAGGGGG
Organism: Candidatus Aminicenantota bacterium; assembly: GCA_011772425.1. Taxonomy (GTDB): domain Bacteria; phylum Acidobacteriota; class Aminicenantia; order UBA2199; family UBA2199; genus JAKAGC01. The sequence continues at coordinate 5,553 of WVZO01000667.1, read as the reverse complement.
ATGATGCCGTAACTTACTCTGTGGGACAGATATACATCTGGGAATGCTTTGGTGAAAATGTATGCAGCCAATGTGAGTCCATGCGTGGAATCCATGGCTCGTCACCCGGGACTTCCGGCAGTGTCCATCCCAATTGTAGATGCCAGGTAACCCAGCTATTTATAGTTGTTGAAATAGGAAGGCGTCAGGGTGCAGATTGCGCTCGATGCGACCAGTTTTTTTACACATCAGATATGAAAGGTGCATATTGCCTGGACTGCCTGGAAATCATAAGGGAAGCTCTCAAAGATGCTGCATCGGGCAGCTTCTGGATGGGGATCGTCCTTACAGGAGGTGCTATAATCGTTGCATTTATTCCTGCTCCTGGAGCGCGGGGTGCTGCATTCGTGCTTGGAGCCGCAGGATTATCGGCATTTGGTATGGATAGATATGCCACTGACGCTGCAGCGGACCCACCGGATGAGTCTTATAAAGAGTTGGTCGAAATAATGGAAGTGGATTTAGATCTCGAACCCGTGGAAGAAGAAGTTTCAAATCTCCGCATCATGGAGGCAGTAAAAGCAACGATTAATGTCATTGCAAACTTAGATGCATGCAGGCGTTCAATGGAAAAGTTTGCATATGCCGCCAGTGTTTTTGACAGAAAATACATAAGTTTACATGGAAAGTCTGTAATCAAATACAGAGAGGGAGTTATAACGTCCCTCCAGGAACTAATTGAATCATTTCAAACATTCGGTTCCACGCTAAAAGACACACCCTTTGACATTGATCTGAAACCTGAAAATATCAACGAGTTACAAACAAAATTGGAAGCAGGGGGATTTGATGAGCAACAAATAAACGTACTTCAAAAACTTGGACTGGATACAGACGCGATAAACGAATTAAAAGAAAAAATAATAAATACGGATTCCAGCAAATTTACAGGAAAATTAAACGACTTCTTAAATAGGTTTGTCACCGAAATAGGAACGTTCAAAAACAACATGATCTCCATAGGGCATTAATTTATAGGAGTAAAAAAGGAGGCTTCGGGAAATTAAGGGGATGAACTTTGGGTTTTTTTTTGGTATAATTTGGACATGAGAAAGAAACGGAATCAAATTTCTCTGGATTTTATTAGCGATCTAAAATACACGGAATTCTGTATCCTGGTTTTCAGTTTCATAAAGAAAATGATCCACATCGATGATGATGAGTTCTTTAAGATCGAAATCTCATTAAGAGAAGTCATTAATAATGCCATCATCCACGGTAATAAATACGATCCCCGGAAACGGGTTCATGTGATGTTGAAGTGGACCAAATCACGCATCTGGTTGAGCATCAGGGATGAGAACCAGGAAAAAGTGGATTTCGCTGATATTAACAGACGGTTGGCAAGCAATGATGTGTTGGCTCTCCACGGTAGAGGGATTATGATAGTGAAAAGCTACATGGATAAGGTTAAATTTGTCCCTACCGGAAACGGCACGGAGATTATAATGGAAAAGCGTTTATGATAACGATTTTATCTTTAGATACCACGTCCAAATACGCGTCTATATCCATTGCTAAAGGAGAAGAAATTCATCTGGAATACAACTTTGCTACTCGAGATGAATTGTCTGCATCGCTTATACCATCCCTGGAATTCGTGTTGAACAGCATGCCTTTAAAACTGGAAGATATTGATGTATTCGGGATTGGCATCGGTCCTGGTCTTTTTACCGGTATTCGCGTGGGACTTGCGACTCTTAAAGGATTGATCCTGGGAACCGGGAAACCCGTCGTGCCGGTGGTCACATTAAGGGCATTGGCGTATAAATACAACGATTCAACGTCTCCTATCATATCCATGATCGACGCCAGGAGAGACGAACTTTACATTGCTGCTTATCGCTTTGTGAACCAGCATGCCGAAGAACTCCTCCCCCCGAACCTGATTCATATCAATCAACTGAAACACCACCTGGAACCATTGGATGAATTTAAAAAAACGAAATTCAGCTTCGTGGGAAGTGGCGCGGAAGTCCATAAAACCTTTATTAAAGAACATTTAGCATGGGGAAACGTATATCGCCGCTCCTGTTTCCTGGCGTCAGAAATATGTAAAGTCACTTTTCATCACTATATGAAAAAAAATTATATCACTGACCTGCAGCAGCTGATGCCCTTTTACATCCGCAAGCCCGATGCCGAACAGAATCTTAAACAATCCCTCCAATGACGGCTGAAGAGATAAAACTGTACATCAGGAAAGCCAAAACCAGTGATATTGAAACCATTACCAGGATTGAAAACCAGCAGTTTTTACATCCCTGGAAAAAACACCAATTTACCAGTGAACTGACCCATGATATCTCGTATTTCTATGTTTGCGAAGATGTTAGCACCAAAGAGGTAGTGGGGTATATTATTTTTTGGATCATCGAGGAGACAATGGAGCTGCACACGATAGCTGTTTCTAAAAAATACAAACAAAAAGGAATCGGTAAACGTTTATTCCTGTTTATGATGGAAACCGCAAAAAAGAAAAAGGTGGAAGAGATATTCCTGGAGGTCCGATGTTCCAATACCGAAGCCATTGCCTTCTATGAATCATTTCATTTTCAGCAAGTGGGGGTCAGGAAAGATTATTACAGCAGCCCACCGGAAGATGCACTTATTTACAAGTTGACGCTGCCGTCCCATAAGCGCTAATAAAAAGAGAATTAATAGGTGCCCTTCGGGCGATTATACCCCTCGGCGAGGCGCATAGCGTCACGAGCCGCAGAAGGTCCTTCGGACCATCTCGAAGGCTTCCTTACCTGAATCAGCCAGTAGTACAATAAACACGCTTAAAGTTGACAGGTGTATTATGTGGCATGGTGCTTCAAACGTTTAGGGAAGCCTTCAACTTGCTTTCTATTTTCTCTTTTTTTCCTAAACAAAAATTTTTGCGGGGTCCAGGGGCGGTTTTTATAAAAAGAGCCCCTGGCCGCCGGAGGCAAAAAAAAGTTCTGATAGAGTTTTATAGGAGTTTCAGGATGGACATTTTTAAATTTTTTAAGTTTTTTCTTTTTTAGTTTTTATGTCCATCCTNNCCCCCAAAGGGGGAAATTCCAAATTACAAATCCCAAATTACAAACAAAGGGGCGTCCTTCGGGCGGAGGTTTAATTTTCTTGTCTTACAGATGGGGATGCCACATTAAAGGCATATTGTTATTCACTGTGCACGTTTTGGCTCATTTTGGGTTTAGTATCCAGCTTGCCGTCAATTCAGGAAAAAAAGATTGATTGCTTATTATATGTTGGGGGCTGCATCAGTAATATGGTGCTCCATCTCAAAAGCGCCCTTTTCTCTTAATATCTCTCTCTTTAATTCATCTTCAGTGGGCAGGTACAGTTTATATTTGGATACGAATATCTGCTCCTTATCTTCCGGCAAAGTGAATTTCACTACGGCGTTATTTTTCTCAGCACATAAAATGATCCCGATAGGCTCGTTTTCTCCTTCCTGCATCTGTGAGCGTTTATAATAATTCACGTACATCTGCATTTGGCCGATGTCCTGGTGCGTCATTTTTCCCACTTTTAAGTCTATCAAGACAAAACACCTGGCCAAACGATTATAAAAAACCAGGTCGATATAAAAATGATCATCCTCTAAAGTAATCCGCTTTTGCCGCGCCACAAAAGAAAATCCTTTACCTAATTCCAATAAAAATTCCTGCAAATGGTCAATTAATGCCTGTTCCAACTCTTTTTCCAATAGCCTCTTGTTTTCCTGCAAACCTAAGAATTCTATTACATAGGGATCTTTAACAAGATCGCAGGGTTTTGTTATTTCTTGGCCTCGTTTGGCAATATTGAGTACTTCATCTTTTTCCCGGCTAAGAGCAAGTCTTTCAAATAGAAGTGAATTGATTTGCCTCTCAAGCTCCCGCGTACTCCAACTATTCTCCACGGCTTCAAGCATATAAAAATTTCTGGCTTCCACTTTTTCCACTTTCAATAACAGCCGATAGTGAGTCCATGTCAATTCTGAACGCAGTGCGTTCACTTTTTGAAATGTGAGATAAAAATCCTTCATATACCAAAGATTTCTCTTATCGAAACCTTTGCCAAATACTTTGGTCAGCTTTTTTGAAAGTTCAATGATAAGACGCTTTCCATATTCAGCCCTGGGTTTTCCCTTATGTTCCTCTTCCACAATGACCCGACCGATATTCCAGTAAGCCTGGACCATGTTGAAGTTTATAGCGCGATAAGCATTCGCCCTGGCATCATCCAGGATTTGCTTTATGGTTTCAAAAACCGCGTTCACACCTGCTTTTTTATCAATGCTAGTCCCACTCACATTGTTACTCCTTAATCTACACTGCATAAATAACAGAAATGAATATCCAAATATATTAAACTCATCAGGTGGAAGTATAAAGTAAAAGCGATTATAAAGCAAGAAGAGAGTGGCCAAAATTATGGAAAAAGGGGGCATGGAAAAAGGGGGCAGACCAGGAAACCACCAACGGACACCCCAATTTGGATACGTTTAAACAAAACCTGGAAAAGATCAGGGAAAGAGCGTAGGGCGTAGGGCGTAAAGCGGAGAGCACAGAGAAGGAGGCAGGGAGAAGGTTAACTTTTCTTGCCTTACGGATAAGGATGCAACAATAAAGTCAGATTGTCATGCACCGTGCACATTTTCTTTTCAGATTTTCTTAAAATTTTGATATAATATACTCTACAGTTAATAACCAGATAAAGGAGGATGAATGAAACGAATTTTTTGTTTATTAATTGGTTTTGGTTTAATGGTAACTCTCATTGGAGGTGAAGAGATGATGAATAAAAATGCAGGCCGTATCATCGGGTTGAAGGAATTGATGAGAATTACAGATGAAGAGGGGGACTTTTACTTTAAACGCCCCGACAATATTCAAATTGCACCTGATGGGAGCATTTTTCTTACCGATGAGGACCAGTTCCTGAGATTTGACAAAACCGGCAGATTTCTAAACAATCTGCAAAAAAAAGGTGAAGGACCAGGCGAGTACTCCTATATCTTTAATTATGGCTTTTCCGATGGTAAGATTATAGTCTATACCGGCCAACCTTCCAAAATAATTGAAACCGACATGACAGGAAAACTTTTGAAAGAAAATAGAATTGAGCAATATATGAGCTTTACCCGTGTGATTGGTTTTTATGATAAAAAATATTGGTTTGTGGGTTCCACATTTATGGATACCGGTAAAAAAAATTCCGGGCTAATCACTGTTAACCTTGAGTTGTGTTGGGGTAAACCGGCAGGAAAGATAAAAAAAGTGGATATTTTATTCCCGGAAAAATGGTATTTGATAAAAAAGTCTGTTGGAAAAGGCACGCAGGTGCAAATGACCATCCTTGTCCCTGCAATCTTTGCCATGGATCAAAGCGGGAATTTATATGCCTCGAATACTCAAAAGTACAACATTCAACGAGTGAACCTGAAAAAAGGCGAAATAATTGGAAAATTCGGCAGGAAATATTCCCCTGTTCGTTACAGGGTAGAGGAATCAGCAAAGAAAAAAATCAAACCACTGGTAC
>WVZO01000736.1 GCA_011772425.1 Candidatus Aminicenantota bacterium | reverse complement strand
TTTGATTTAACAAATCTAACTTCAAAGGGAATGTCCACGGGTTTCAAAAATAGGAATACCGCGGCAGCAATTATGATCGCTAAAGCCGCGCGAATGCCTATCCTGAGACCGAAAAAAGGAACACCTTTCCTGTAAAACAACTTCCGGAAACGTTTCGGTAATACAAAATGCAGGGGTGATTTGGGTGCTGATTCCAAAAAACGCAGCAGCGTGTAATCCTGCATTATTCGTTTGTCATCGATGGTTCGCAGCGATTTCAGTACCTGTCTTCTCTTTCGCCTCTCTTTTCTCGACAGCATCCAGCGCTGGACCACCAGGTTTAAACGATACGAATCGAATGCAAAACTTTCCCTGGGTGCCGGGTTCTTTTCCAGTAATTCAATAACGGCGGTGCGAATAACCTTGCTCTTCTCGATATCCAATTCACTGATCAGCGCCCACCGCAGTTCATCGGGCATACTCCCGGTTCGGAACCAGGGGAGACGGATTAAGCGCAGCAGGTTTTCTTCTCTTATAAGGTCTTCGGGCATGCAGGGCAGCGAACCCAGGTAAAGGGTTAAATCCCAATGCAGTTCCGGATACACCGCACAGGCACACAACCATTGAAACAATTGTTCACCGAGATAATTTCGTAATTCCCCGGTATCATGGTATACTTCCGGGAAAAGAATACGTTCCCGGGGACCCTCTGGTTTCCAGGCTCTGGGATCATAACCGGTTCGAGTGCTAAAATGGTCCACCAGGGCCTCGAGCCCTTCGAGAGAGGCCGGGAGTACAATAAACTCTTTTGCCAGGACAACCTCTTTCAGGCCCCATTCTTGCGCAGGCACCGGCGTCAGGACGGCGCGTTCTTTCCATGTGTTGAAAAGACCGGTCCATTTATCCAAACGGCCGGATACCGGGTCCAACCATTCTTCCCCATCCCCGAAAACAATCAAGCGGCGGTCGCTGTACCGCGCTTTAAGATCGGAGAGATAAACCCGCTGTTGATGAGGTTCTTTAAAACAAACCCGGGGATCGTTTTCATAAAAAAAACGGGTCACAAAAAGGCCCTCCGTTTCCAGGGCCTTTACCATGGTATCGAATAAATGGGCATGATGGTCGCGGTACGCGGGAAGATCGATGAGGATTAAATATTCCGGCGGCCGGGTTAATGCTTTATATTCCAGTTGGGGGAACCCCGCCTTTTCAATGGTACGTGAAAGGGTTTTTGCCACATCGAGCCGCATTACGTCGCTTTTCAATCGTCTTCGCAGCAGCCGGGCCGCCTGGTAAAATTGCTCGTTCTTTACCAATCCCGTTTCCGGGGTTTCCACCTTAACCGGCCACACAAAAGGCGGCTTCTTTCCCCTCTGCTTCAAAAGAATAAGACGCCGGCGATTGTACTTATAAAATTCCAATAAGATTAAGATAATTAAGGGAGCAAGGGCTCCTACCCCATGAATAATATACCCGTACAACTCGAAAAAACCGGGCTTATATTGGAATTTATCTAAACCACCTGTTTTCCCCGGTTCCCGGTCGCCGGTCCGGGTTTCTTTAACCGTTTTTTGTCCTTCATCTAATCCAGTAGTTGATGAGATAGGTTTTGGCGTTATCCCGGTTTGCGTGATTATCTCTTGTCCACTTCTAAATCGATAAATAAGCAGGGCAGCCAGAACCAACAGCAGTACACCCAACAGGACGTATTTCCATCTGGGTGTGCTTATTGGTTCCCCGGTCAATTCTACATCTTTGCTGTCCGGCTCATCTACCGGGATAATTTTTTTTAACCCGGGCGTTTCCATGGGTTTGAAATAGGAATCAAAGGCGCGGTAAAACTGGTTCTGCTGCTTTTCATTGGCGGCGAAAACCGGGCAAAGAACGTATTTCAAATCTGCGGGCCGGCAGTCCGGCCCTAGTTTATTCAACAGTGCCTGGAGCCGCAGGTGATGGTCCACACCGATAATAAACCCCTGGCGGCGTAAATACGCCATAAACCCCCCAAAAGGCAGGTTAACGGTTTTACGTTTCGTATCCATCTTCACCGGCTGCATTTAAACCCTATTTAACATCCGCTGCCTTTAAGATCTCTTTTTTCAGGGCCGCAAAGTCTTCCCCGGACTTGGCCAGGATAGAAAAACTTAATGCCAGGGCTTCGGTTTTCCCGGTCTCCAGGTTCATGTCTTCGGGTTCAAGTTCCATGGACCGCAGTACCTGGAGCCAGGCCAGGAACTCGGCGGTTGCCGGCTTTTTTTTCAACACCAGGCCGCGAATCTTGAAAAAACTGTTTATTGCCGCATCGATAAAAGCCGGTGTGAAATCCGGCCGATTGGCAAACCGCTCAATTCACCGTAATTGGCAAAAAAACTAACCGTATGATTTTCCTGTAGTTGGCTGCGAAGCCGGTCGATTTTTTCCCCGGCTTCCCCTTTATCGACTTTTTCAACAGGCCAGGGAGCCTTTGCATCCAGCAAAAAAATCAAGCATTCTTTCCCGGCTTTTTTCGCTTCTTCATATTCAAGATGAGTAATGCTTCTCTTGTGTCCTTTGGGAATATGCCCATAACGCCAGGCGAAAATACCGATATACGCATCGCAGTTTCGTACGTCTTCCAGGCATTTATCCAGTGGCCGTTTATCCGCGGCCACATCGTCTTCCATGGCAATGGTTGTATGGCCCAGACGTCGAACAGCCTGGGCAGCCGCTTCCCGTTCCTTTTTTAAGTCCTCATACGTCGAAGAAATGTAAATCTTTGCCATTTCCACCGTCCAAAAAACACAATTAATAAAAAAACCTCAAAGGAAATTTTACCTTAAATACGTTAGAATTTCAACAGCAATTCTCATTTTAGCCGCAAAGGTACACTAAGGTTTTTTTTCTTTTTATTTTTAGCCACAAAGGTACACGAAGGGGCACGAAGAAAATAAAATAATAGTTGAATTTTTACCAATTGAATTTGTTTGAAGCAGCGGGACTCAATCGACTTGCAGCCTTGCACGACCAATTTGCAGCCGTGCACAATCGATTTGCAGCATTGCGCAACCAATTTGTAGCAATGCACAGTCGATTTGCAGCAGTACACAACCAATTTGCAGCAGATTTGAAGCACTTTGCAGCAGTAAAAAGTCAATTCTCAGCAAAAATCAGGCAATTTATAACCAGAAAATGGTAATTTTAAAGCAAAAAATCTGCGTAATCGGTGTAATCTGTGGTTATTTTTTTGAAAGGCTGATTATTTCATCCACGGTAAGGCCGGTTACACGGGATATGGTTCCAGGGTTCATGCCTTCTTTCAACATGATAAGGGCGATAGTTCGCTTCTCATCAAATTTTCCTTCATCAAAACCGATCTTTTTTCCTTCTTGCAGACCGATTTTTTTTCCTTCTTCCAGGGCATACTCTATCCGTCCCCGTTCGTCCTGGATATATATTCCCCTGGCATC
>WVZO01000096.1:1292-1922 GCA_011772425.1 Candidatus Aminicenantota bacterium | reverse complement strand
TGTGTATAAAGACAAAAATTCGTATAAATTTCAATTTTAAAAGACTCTTTTTTTTATTTTTCGCTGCACTCCTGGTTCAAAACCTGTTCTGTCAAAATTCCGGCCGCAAATATTTCCAGAATTACAGCCCCAAAGAGTATAAATGGCATAACCAGAACTGGTCGATTCTACAGGATAAACGCGGGATCATTTATGTGGGGAACAACAACGGCTTGTTGGAATTTGACGGGATTACCTGGCGGAAAATTATAATACCCAATCGGACGGTGCGCTCCATGGCACTCGACGAAAATACCGGGACCATTTATATCGGCGGTAAAGATCAAATCGGGTTCTTGACCCCGGATTCCAAAGGGACGTTAGAATATAAATCCCTCCTCCACCAGTTGGACAAAGATAAACAAAATTTTTCCGAAGTATGGCGCACACATTTTACCAAAGAGGGGATATATTTCAGGACCTGGAAATACCTGTTCCGGTGGAACCCGGCATCCAAACAGTTAAACGTATGGGAACCTGAAGCAAAGGGCTATCGTTTCAACGCCTCTTTTACATGTAATGGCAAATTATTCGTTCACCAGAGAGACGTCGGGCTCATGCAAATAAAAAACAACTCTTTAAAATTGGTCC
>WVZO01000096.1:0-1255 GCA_011772425.1 Candidatus Aminicenantota bacterium | reverse complement strand
AAAAAAAACATACTACATCATGGAATCCGGCTGTTATCACCCGCAGCGGAACCCGGTGCTTTTGCTTTGGCAACCCGCCTGGGGGGTCTTGTGATCATCGATTCACAGGGCAGGTTAAAAGAAATTTTTACCAAAGCCTACGGCCTGCAAGATGATAATGTAAAGGTTGTATTCGAGGATTCTACGGGCAATTTGTGGCTGGCCCTGGATAGAGGCATATCGAAAATCGAATATGTGTCTCAATTGTCTATTTACGATGATCGAACCAATCTAAGCGGGAATGTGCAAACGGTTATAAGGCACAATAAAGGCTTATATGCCGGAACCACCAGGGGATTATTTTTTCTTGCTTCTCCCCATCGATTTCGCCCTGCTGCCGGGATATTAAGTAACTGCTGGTCCCTCCTTTCAATCGAAGACTCTCTTTTGGCAGCAACAAGCGATGGTGTTTTCCAGGTTGGTAACAAAAATAAAAATAATATCAAGCTTATTGACTACCCTTCCTATGTTTTATTGCAATCCCACAAAGATAAAAAGCGTATATGGGTGGGAACGCGCGAGGGTTTGGTTTCGTTGTACTTACATTCGCAAGACAAAAATGGCCACTGGGCAGAGGAACACAAATTTGAAGATATAACTCAAGAAATAAGAACCATTGTCGAAGACAAAAAAGGAAATTTATGGCTGGGCATCCAAACAGAGGGCGTTTTAAAAGTCGATTTCCCGGGAAGCGGAACAATTATTAATTATAAGGTGACACAATATGACGCATCAAACGGACTGCCCCCTTCCCAGGAGGTGAAAGTATTCAGGACGGCGGACCATGTGATGTTTGCAACGGAAAAAGGTATATATCGTTTTATAGAAGGAAAGGAACGTTTTATACCCGACACCGCATTAGGGAATGAATTCGCGGGAGGTGAAAACGGAAGGGGTGTTTTCCGCATCGTGGAAGAAAAAAAGAAAAATATCTGGCTCCATTCTTTATCCAGGAATTTCCAGGCAATCCATCAGCCGGACGGGACCTTTGATCTTTATAAAAAACCCTTTCTCAGGCTCCCCGATGCCCAGGTAAACGCCATATATCCCGATCCTGTCGAAGATACCGTGTGGTTCGCCAGCAATGACGGCCTGATTCGATACGATACAACAGTGAAAAAGAAATACGATTATGATTTCCCAACGCTTATCCGCAGGGTATGGGTCAACGGAAACCTGGTTTTTGACGGTTATAAATTAGATAATGATCCCCAAC
>WVZO01000565.1:29746-37446 GCA_011772425.1 Candidatus Aminicenantota bacterium | reverse complement strand
TGGGTTTGCATGACAGCAATCTCCGGGTAAGTAATGGCCAGCCTGCACCCCCGGTGTCCCAGCATGGGATTAAACTCCTTCAGGCTTTGTGCTTTTTCTTTTAACCGGTTGAAATTCACCCCAATGGATTGGGCCAGCTCGTTTAATTCCTCATCGGTATGGGGGATGAACTCATGGAGCGGTGGGTCCAGGAGCCGAATCGTCACCGGGCAGCCGGCCATTGCCTCGAAAATCCCGATAAAATCCTGTTTTTGCATCGGAAGTATTTTATTCAATGCCTTTTTTCGACCCTCTATATCTTTAGCCATGATCATTTCCCGGACAGCAGGGATGCGGGTTTCATCGAAGAACATATGCTCGGTGCGGCAAAGCCCAATGCCTTCGGCTCCGAACTTGCGGGCAGTTGTACTATCTCTGGGTGTATCCGCATTGGTGCGAACGCCGATGGTGCGTTCCTCATCCACCCAATTCATAAACTCTTCGAAATTTCCCGTTATTTCCGGTATTTTCAATTTAAGTTCACCGTCAATCACTTCTCCCGTAGACCCATTCAGGGTAATGACATTACCTTCTTTAAACATTTTTCCGGCAATTTCGCACGTTTTATCGGGTCTTATGATCAAGTCGCCGCATCCGGCAACGCAGCACTTTCCCATGCCCCTGGCAACCACTGCGGCATGAGAGGTCATTCCACCGGTAGCCGTAAGAATTCCCTGGGACGCTTCCATGCCCACGATATCTTCCGGGGAGGTCTCTTTTCGCACCAGGATGACTTTTCTTCCTGCCATTGCCAGGTGATCTGCCCGTTCAGGAGTAAAAACAATCTCGCCGATCGCTGCTCCCGGCGACGCCGGCAGTCCCCTGGCCAGGGCAGTATACTTCTCTGAGGGATCAATGCTGGGATGAAGTAGTTGATCTACGTTTTCAGGTTTTACCCTCATGACGGCTTCTTTTTTAGTAATTAACCCTTCATGCACCATGTCCACGGCAATCTTAATGGCGGCAATACCCGTGCGTTTTCCCATCCGCGTCTGCAGCAGGAACAATTCACCTTCCTGGATGGTAAACTCCATATCCTGCATGTCCCGGTAATGCCGTTCCAGTTTGTCTTTAAACTCAATCAACTGCCGATAAATCGAGGGATTCTGCTTTTCCAACTCAGACACCGGTAGGGGGTTGCGTATACCCGCCACCACGTCTTCACCCTGGGCATTCATCAAATACTCACCATAATACTTGTTTTCACCGCTGGAAGGGTCCCTGGAGAAGGCAACACCGGTCCCGGAGGTTTCACCCAGGTTTCCGAATACCATGGTCTGGATATTTACGGCTGTTCCTTTCAGACCGGTAATATGATTTAATTCCCTATATTTGATGGCCCGGTCGTTGTTCCAGGAGCCAAACACCGCATCGATGGATTTCCACAACTGCTCTTTGGGATCCTGGGGAAACTCTTTGCCGGTTTCTTCCTTTACCACTTCCTTGTATTGGGTCACCACCTCTTTGAGATCATTCACATCCAGGTCCAGGTCGCCGTTAACACCTTTCTGCATTTTCACACCATCCAGCACCTCTTCAAACTTAATATTTTCAATGCCCAGTACCACATCCCCGAACATCTGGATAAATCGCCGGTAGGAATCAAGAGCAAATCGCTCATTGTTTGAGCGCTTTACCAATCCTGCCACCGACTGATCATTGAGCCCCAGGTTCAACACCGTATCCATCATACCGGGCATGGAAACCGCGGCCCCGGATCGCACCGAAACCAGGAGCGGGTCATTGGGATCACCCAACTTCTTTCCCATCAATTCCTCAAGCCTTTGAAGATTCGCTTCTACTTCTTCTTCAAGCCCCTCGGGATAGGTTTTATTGTTTTTATAATAGAGATCGCACACCTCGGTAGTTATGGTAAAACCCGGTGGAATGGGAAGTTTTAAATTACTCATCTCAGCAAGATTCGCGCCTTTTCCCCCTAACAGGTCCTTTAACTCTTTCTTCCCTTCGGTGTAATCCCGTGAGAAGAAATAAACATATTTTCTCGCCATAGAGCCTCCTTCTTACTAAGCGTTAAGATAGCTTTTCCAAAACAATTTGTTTGAACTTCATCAATTCAAAGGGTTTTTTCAAATATACCACGCGGTTCTCTTTTAGAAAACCAGAGACATCCTCTGAATACGGATCAGCCGTCACCACAATAACTTTTGCTTCCATTTGTTTCGACTTCAAGAAATCATAAATCTGGATTCCATCCACTTCAGGCATGCGAATGTCTGAAATCACCAGGTCAAAGTTATCGTCCAGCAATTGGATAGCCTCTTTTCCACTGGTGGTGGTGACCACGTCAAAATCACCCTCATTCAACAGTATCTCCTTCATTAAATCCAGCAAATAGGCTTCATCATCCACGATGAGAATTCTCCCCCGAAGGTGTCCTCGTTTGGGTTTCGGCACCTCCACCAGCAGAGGTTCTTTTTCTTCCACCAGTGTTCTCTCAAAGGTAATTTCAATTTCTGTATACTGCCCCTCCTGCGAACGCACCGTGTATGACGCATTATGATTTAAAATAATTTTTTCACAAATCGCCAGCCCGATACCCGGGTGACCGGGAAACGTGGTATAAAAAGGCGTCCATATGCGGTGTAAATCTTCCTTCCTGATGCCCCGTCCATTGTCCCGGATGACTAATTTGTAACCCTTGGGCAGACATTCGGTCTTAATGCTGACCATGCCCCCCTCTTCGCCTTTTTCCTTTATGGCGATGACCGCATTATCTACCATATTGGTGATCAATGCCTCAACCTGCCCGGGATTGAGAAGATCGTCAGGCACTTCATAATCCGGCTCAAGGGTTATCTTTATATTGTAATTCTTCTCAAGCTCATCATAATAGGGTTTTAAATGAGCAATAATAAGATTCAAGTTTTCTTTTTCTTTGGTTACTTTCTCGGTTCCGAAGTAATTCCTTAACAAGTTTAATTGATTGGCCAACTCATTGGCATTCTTTTCGATTTTTTTAATTCGTTCATGAATGGCGGTATCCTGGACTTTTGTCAACAAAATCTGGGAATATCCCAATATAGGAGTTAATTTGTTTTTTAGTTTGTGAAAGATCACCGGCAGCAGTTCTCCCATTATTTCCGCTTTTTGCAGTTCAATGACGGTCTCCCTGGAGTTATTTAACTCTTCATCGAATTTTAACAGTTCTTGGGTCACTAATTTCTTTTTATTGGTTTCGTTTTTCATTCCTTCAAAACTTAAATAATTCTGGAACGAATTGGCAATAATATTGGAAAGAATTTGCACATACGTCATCTCCAGGTCAAAGACAAGATAATTTTGTTTTTCCACATCCAGGATCAAGAATCCGAAGAAATTGTAGTGATAAGAGATGGGAAATACCAGTGAAATAATGGCAGGGCCTTTACCCAACTGTTCCATTTCATTTTTTTCCAGTCGAACCGCTTCATTTGAAATCTTTGACTTCATCAGGCTGGCAAATGTTCTAATATCGATGGGACTGGCCTCGCCGTCAATATCATCTTTGTTCTTAATCAGTAGGTAATCGTTACTATCAGGGGGATGATAAATAAATTGGATGGTAAATTCATGGATAAAATTTTCAAAATATTCAAATAACGATGAGATAAGTTTTAACGGAGCCACTAATGACGAGAAGAAGTACGACAAATTCAACATATGCGACAAAAATATCTTTTCTTTTGCCAGTTTTCTCTGAGATGCTGTCAGCTCCCGGGTCAACATGATCATTTCCATCTCTTTTTTCATCAAAGAGATAATTAAGGCTGAACCGGTCTTAATAATTTTTTTCAAATCCTTTTGCATCTCCGGGAAATCAGAGAGAAAGGCATCCATGATATCGGGAAGCTTTCTGACGGTCTCCTCGATCTCCGGGAGGGAGAGGTGTAACAGCTTTTTTGTATGATTCTCCAGTTCTTTGAAAATAAAGGATTTTTCCTCTTCATCTTCTATTAATAAAAGTTCTGCGATTTGATTGGAGATAAACGAGATTTTACCGGGTTCTTCTCCTTCTTCCAGTTGATAGTGATTCTTTATAACGTTTTTGAAAAAAACCGGCAGGTTGTAGCGATCACAAAATTCAATTCCCAACTCCAGGTGATCTGTTTGAAAGGTTTCGGTTTCTTTTGGGATCATGTTCCTGTCAAGGACAGTATATATCCGGCAATATTTATCGGGAGAGTAAAGGAAAAAAATCAATTCCCCTATTTCCGCCAGGAGGCCGGAGAGATACAATTCTTCTGAATCCAGGTAATCTGTTTTTTTGGCCAGGATAGTGGAACAGGCAGAAATCAACAGCGATTTTTTTAAAATTAAATTAAACACTCTACCGTAAATTGCCTTATAATCCAAACCCTTTAAAAAATCGAAAATGGAAAAGGAAAAAGCAAGAGATTTGATCTTACGAATCCCCAGCAGCCCAATGGCATGGGATATGGTGCGGATTTTTTGCGAAAAACCGTAAAAAGAAGAATTGGCTACTTTCAATATATGGGCCGACAGCAATGGGTCTTTTTCCACGATCTTTTTGACATCATCCAGGAAGGTAATGGGATTCTGCTTTTCCACCTCGATGATCTCAAGCAGCGTTTTTGACAGCGTCGGCAACTTAATAGAATCTACTATTTTTTTCGGGTTCATGTCCATTTTCTTTCCCAACAAAACCTAAATGGGTTTCTAATTATAAAATATTTTGAATGGAAATACAACAACCAAAAATTCTGCAATTTTAATTTTGGCGAGGTTGAGGAGAAAAATATGGAAAGTTCCAGGAATTTTCCTTAACCTCAACCTTAACCTTAACCTGGCAATTCTCAAAATGAGAATTGCCCCTTGACAATTACAGTATCATTGATTAAACTAGACCCTTAAAAATCAGTACGGTTTAGAACAAAAACAGGTAGAAAAAAATGATTAAAATCGGGTTAAGCGGCGGAATTTGCACGGGTAAGACGTTTATTCTTAATATCTTTAAAGAACTGGGCTGCTATACGATTAGGGCCGATGAAATTGCCAAAAGTATCATTTTTTCTAATAAACCGGGAATCGTGGAAAAAATTGTGAAGGTCTTTGGTGAAGGGGTTTACCACAAGAAAGAGGGTATAAAAAAAGACGTATTCAGCAAGATTTTGTTTGAAGACCCGGAAAAGCGAAATTTCATCAATAATCTTATCCATCCCCTGGTGGCAGCGGAGCGAAATAACATTTTAACTGACCTGGAGGAATCCAACGTGTATGATTTCTTCATCTATGAATCTGCGCTTTTAGTAGAATCCGGGATTTACAAGGATTTTGATCGAATCATTATCGTTTATACATCGGAGGAGGAGCAGATTCGGCGCCTGATGAGCCGGGATGGGATAAGTACTGAAGAAGCTAAAAAACGGATCAAAGCACAGTTTCCTTTGAGTGAAAAACTTAAAGTTGCGCATTATACCATTGATACCACCGGCAGTTTCGAAAGTGCCAGGACAAAAACCCTGGAAACCTTTCACCTGATCAAAAAGGAATTTAATTTTTTGTAATTTTGTGTTAAAATTTTCCCATGGAAAAAACAGAATTTGAAGCAGTAAAAGCTGCATATATTACGTTGGTGCTGAAAGAAGGGGCATCCATGTCGGAAATACGGGCTCAATACCTGGACAAAACATCCCAGGGTAAATTCCGCTGTGTAATCATTGGGGATGAACACCTCAGGGATGAATTTGTCAGATACCATGAGGCTTATGTAACGTTGGGCAAACACCATGCGGAAACCGGTTCTTCCTTGGAGTCCGACCTGTCGTACTATCCAACGGACCAGGTATTCCAATTGCACTTAAATCAGGGCATCTATTACGCCCTTCGCCAGAATTACATCAAAGCCAGCGAAAAATTTCAGGATGCCTATAAAATCAACAATCAAGATACCACGGTTTTGCTTTATATGGGGTTCTTATTGATGAAGCGAAAGAACTACTACGCCGCGGAGAAATACCTTAAGAATGCCATCAAGATCGATCAGAATTGCGACGACGCCTGGTTTTACCTGGGGGAATGCTATCACAAGGCAGGGGAATTGAGAAAAGCCCTGTCTATGTACGAAACCGCCAAAATCCTGAACCCCGGACGCAGTGAAATCGCCGTTAGGATGAAAGAAATTAAAGAAAAAACAGGGGGCAAAACCGGGAAAACTAAAAAAGATTCTTTCCTGGCCCGCATAATAAAGAAAATGATCGGAAGCAGTTAAACGGAAAAAGTCCCGGTGTGTGAAGACCGCACGTTGTTCTCATCAAACAAAGCTGAGGATATTCCTGAATTCTCAAGAGAGAGCTGTGTTGAGGGTTGGACATTTTTTATCAGAAAAAGTCTAAAAGAATTTTTGGAAAAAAAATAAAACAAGAAAAGGAGAAAAGGTGTCAGGCGAAAAAATTCTAACCTTAACCTAAATCCCCATGGACTGGGCGTTTGGGCACTGTTTTTTGGCGCTGCAATGGATACATGCGATTTTGGGGAATACCACAAATATTCGATACACCATTAATCCCACCACAGCAAGGAATATAGCCAGTAAAACAAAAGAGAAATTCAGGATCAATGCGGGAATCATCGCCAGAATAGGAGCAATCAGGGAACCCATATATAGTTTATTATGGGAGAATATGCCTTTAGCACGATTGGGAAAATCTTCAAGGTTACCTTTTTTTGCGATTTTCCTGGAAAGTACATTTAAACCCGATATGCAGCGGGAATTATTTATCTGAAAATACACACAATTGGGGCAAACCACCAGGGGCATGATCACATACATTTGTATAAAAGCAAATGCGACATATAGAAATCCCACAGGGTAACCTATCTTTATAAATTGGTACCCCAGGATTAGTCCGATTCCCCCTAGCAGGTAATGAAAAATCGTGGTGCCGTTGTAAATGAGAATGCTGGACAACGGATATCTCGTATAAACTTTGGCTATTTCCTGTTTCACTGAATTCATCGATTCCTCCTGTATAACTTTTTCAGTCACAATTAAGTAAAAGGCAATTGTAATAGAGTTTAGCCTAAAAATCAAGGCATTGACATATTTACTATTTTGGAGTATACTCCAAATTAGTTGAACCAAATCGGAGTATTATCCGAAATGAAAATATACGATAGAACGTTACATATCGAACTGCCGGCGAGACAATCTACTTTTTTATGGGGACCGAGAAAAACAGGAAAATCCACATTTCTTAAACGAAGATTTCCCAATAGTATAGTTTATGATTTTCTTAAGACCGATTTGTTTTTTGAGCTCACCAAGAATCCGGCACTATTGCGAGAACAATTGTTGGCTGAGAAAAAAGACATTCTTGAACATCCGGTGATACTGGATGAAGTTCAAAAAGTTCCCCAGGTTTTGGATGAAGTACACTGGCTGGTTGAAAACACAGACATCCGCTTTATCCTATGCGGCTCCAGTGCCAGGAAATTGAAACGGGGTCAGGCAAATTTACTGGGAGGCAGAGCCTGGCGTTATGAAATGTTTCCCTTTACGTTTGTGGAAGTTGGCGTTGATGTTGATAGGATAGACCTACTCCGGATCTTGAACCAGGGAATGATCCCGGTTCATTATTTGCAGGATAATTATCGAAAATCCTTAGACGCTTATGTGAGAGACTATCTTAAAGAGGAAGTTT
>WVZO01000565.1:0-29741 GCA_011772425.1 Candidatus Aminicenantota bacterium | reverse complement strand
AATATTGCGCGGGAATGCGGTGTCAGTTCAAAGACTGTAAAGGAATATTACCAGATACTCATTGATACATTGCTGGGAACCATGGTGGAACCTTTTAAAAAGTGTCAAGACCGGAATGTCATTGGTCAAGCCTCAAAATTCTATTTATTTGATGTAGGAGTGGCTGGAGCCATAACTAAACGGCAGATACAGGAGGAACGAGGTGAATTGTTTGGGCAGGCTTTTGAACATTTTATCTTTATGGAAATACGCGCTCACAGTTCCTATAGTGAATTAAACTATGATATCAATTTTTGGAGAACCAAATCCGGTTTGGAAGTGGATTTTATTCTCGCCAGAGGTGAAATTGCCATTGAAGTTAAAGGAAAAAGTCGTATCGATAACAGGGACTTTAATGCGCTGCTTGCTTTTATAGAAGAATATTCTCCCCGCCAGTCATACATGGTTGGCAATGAGAATACAAAACGGATTCACAAGGGAATTACTGTCATTCCCTGGAGAGAATTTTTAACGGATTTATGGAGCGGCAAAATCATTTATTAAATGGGACCGACGCTTTACTTTTTACTTTTCTTTCAGCCAGAACATCGTTGAGAAGATCGGGACGATCCGTTATAATGCCATCAACACCAAGGTCAAGAAGGCGGTGCATTACCTCCGGGTCGTTTATCGTCCAGACATGCACCTGCATACCTACAGCATGAGCAGCATTAACCAATTTATGGTCAACCACAGTGATCCCCCCCTTGTGCTGCGGTACTTGCAGTGCATCAGGCGGGACTTTCAAACGTTGTTTAAACCGGGAACGCGTCCACACAGCAAGTGTCTCCCGTACACCTGACGAGGTTGCCACCAAATTGCCTGTAAGCTTGCGGAAACGGCGAACCCGTTTGTCATGGAAAGAAGCGATCAACACCCGTTCCTCAAAATTATGCCGGCGAATAAAATCAGCAGCCAATTGTTCTATCCCCGGCTGCTTTAGATCTATATTCAACATGACGTCAGGGAAAGTGGTCATTATCTCCTCAAGGGAGGGTATGGTGATGCCTTTTTTACGCAAAGGGAAGCCGTCATCAGGATTGAAATGATAAGCTGCATCGAGTGTACGCAGATCATCCCAGTACCAATCTTTTACCAGACCTAACCCATTGGTGACTCGTTCAAGATGATCATCGTGAGACGTGACGATGACGCCGTCACGAGTCACATGCACATCGGTTTCGATATAGCGATAGCCAAGGTCTACAGCCCCCTGGAAAGCAGTCATTGTATTTTCAGGCCATAGTATGGTGCTGCCGCGATGGGCAAAGCGTATCGGATGCTCATGAGAAAGAAACGGACAACGTTTCATCGTTTTTTATACTCTGGTGGGACATGCAATATGTAAAACATGTTGGCTTACTACCGCATTGTAAATGCTTACCGCACTGTAAGTTCTTAACCACCTGTTTCTAGACCTGTTACCAGAATCCTCGCCAGATTAAATAGGAATGGATTAAGGCTGCCAGTTTTTTTTCGAGATTTTTGAGTTTCTGACGCCCGTCTTCCAGGCGGCGGGAGCCGATAATGTCGAGAAATAGATTCAGCATCTCTATTTCCTCTTTTTGTAGAGATGAAATCCTGATAATAAATTTAGAAAGTTCGTAATTCCAGGTTTTCTGGTAATCTTCGGAAAGTGATCTATATTCATCGATGAATTCGCTCAATTGCGTAATGACTTGCAACTGCATCCCCTGGTGCATAAGTGAAGTTATAAAGACACCCCTCATAATGAGCCTGGATTCGGCCCTCTTTTCTGTTTTCAAAACCTCTCTTGCCAGCTTACCAGCCTCTTTAAAATCATTTGTAATCAATAAGAGTGCTGCCAGGTTTCTTTTTGCAAATACATACCCGGGGTCAATATCAATGGCTTTCTTGAATGCCTTTTTGGCATCATTTATTTTCCCAAGGGCTAGATGCGCGTGTCCTATAATGTTGTAAATCAAGGCTTCCCTTTCTTTTAGTTTTCGTTGGCCCTCCACCAGGGGGGATTCGAGGATATCGATGAATTGACGCAGCAGCGATTTTTTATATTCTTCCAGGGGAGAATCGCTGATAAACTTCCTGGAAAGGCTGTAATCCCAGGTTTTAAAATAATCACTGGAAAGTGATTTATAGTAGTCGATGAATTTTGTCAATTGATCAATGAGTTGTTGATGTTTCTCCTGGACCAGGAGTGAGGATATTGAAACAAAGTTCATGGCCAGGATATATTGGGGTGAAATATCTTTTACGTTCAACACCTCTTTTGCCATTTTATCGGCATTTTTTAAATCTTTCCGGATCAAATAGAGCGCTGCAAGATTAATTTTCGCATGTATATATTCAGGGTCAATATCAATGGCTTTTTTGTATGCCTCGATGGCCTGGTTATATTTCCCTTGCTCATGGAGTATATTTCCAATTTCAAAGTACGCGTTCGCATAGTTATCATCGATTTTAAGGATGGCATTATATTTATCTATGGCTTCTTTAGAGTAGCTGGCTTTTCTCAGGATTCCGGCCTCTGTATAAAGTTTATTGATCCTATTGATACGATCGATTCGCAACTCTCTTTCAACAAGATAGCCCACTACCAGTAAAATAAATATGATACCTAAAACCGAGGTGATCTTTTTTATAAAATTACGCTTTTTCTGGGATTCCCTGATGGGAGCCACCAGGGTGTCATGGCTCAGTTCATAATAGATGCTGCCGACACGGGGTTCGGAACGCAGCAGCCGCCTGTTGACCAGTTCCGCTAGAAGGCTTTTGGTGACTTTATAGTTTCGTTCAATCTCCCCCTCTTCCAGGCTCAGGCGGCGGTCTTCTACACTGATTAAACCCTTTTCACACAACCGGCGAGTCCTATTCCGTTTAAATACGGAATCCAACTGCTTAACCTGCTCATCGAAGAACCGCTGCAGCACCCACTGCATCCCTTTTTCACCCCCCAGGTCACCTTTCTCCACGACTACCTTGCTTTCTCCTTTACCCGATTTTTCCCGGACCTTATCCTCTATATGGCAGCACAACAGTTGCAATTGAAAGGACTCCACCTCATCGGTCATTTTTTCACCGCTCCTCTCCTTTCGCCGGCAAAGAAAATTAAGCATGGCGTCCACGGCATCCGGGGAGTAAGTGAAAGAGTAAGTGCCAATGGTTTCAGCCTGCACCCGGGACGGTTCGACAATGGCCTGCCTGGCCTGTTCACAGCTCAAGGGCATCAACCGGAATCGATGCTGAAGAATACCCGGGATACCTTCGGACATCTCTTCCAACTGACCCAGGTAATCCTCCCGTATAGAAATAATAATTTTGACATTGGGCGGTTTATCGCTGTAGGGAAACAGTTCCCCGGCAGGAAGCGATGAAGTCAATTCAAACGGTATGGTGTTATTCACTAGATCTGCCAGACGCCAGGTAAAATTTTTCCTGGTTTCCGCGGAATTTAAGGTAAAAAATTCCTCGAACTGGTCCAGTATCAAAACCGGTTTTAGTAATGTATTATCAGGCCCCCAGAACGCAGTGGTTTTAAAAAACTGCCACAGGGAATCTTCCTCACCGGTTTCGTAATCGAGATTCTCTTTTTTAACTATCTCCCTGATGCTCTCAAATACCGCTTGTTGGGGTTCAATCCCCGGGGCATTGAGCCTGATTTTAAGCGGTATAAATCCCCGGTCCCGCAGTTCTTGGTTTAACCCGGCATTGATCAGGGAGGTTTTGCCCAGGCCGGATTTGCCGTACAATACCACCAGCCTGGAGGTCAGGGTTTCATGCAGCAGCAGCTGTATCTCTTTGTCCCTGCCGAAAAATAGCTGCCGGTCAATTTCGTTATCATAAAAAGGACGGGAACCAGGGTATCTGTGGTGACCATGGATATCGGTATTCATAGATTCCCCCTCTTTTTAAAATCCCGGGTAATCGCATCGGTTAGGTCATTAATATTCTTTTTATCTTTTAAATCAACAGCCTGGATATCTTTCAGTTCTTCCAGCAGCAGGCTGTCATCGATTTTAGCCGGGATAATAAAACGAATTCCCCGCCGGAATTCCGATTTTCGGTCCAGTGCGACGTTAATCTCCCGGATAACATAACTGGCATGTTTTTTTGCCAGGGCCTGACTTTGCAAAACCACGAAATAATCGACCTTTTTTAAGGTTTTTTCAATTACCTGGTTCCACTGGTCGCCGCCCCGCAGGTTCTTCTTGTCCAGCCATGGTCTTAAACCCGCGGCCTCCAGTTCCCGGTGCAGGTAAGCGGCAAAATCTTTATCTTCACTGGCATGGCATATGAACACTTCAGGCGCGTTTTCATCTATGACCTGCGGCTTACGGGCCGGTAAAGACGGCAGGTATTTCTTGTATCTCTCCTTCAGTTGGGCCGCGAATTCATCTAACGACTGCTTAAATATATTAATCTTGTAATCGCTCCTCTGGAAAAAACACAGCGTCTGCCGTAATTGATCGGAATCCGCATGCAGCCGGTTAAATTGCTCCATGGCAAACGAAAAGCTCCCTTTTTTTCGCATCTGCAGCACATTCAGTAGGATGCGTAAATACCAGTGCCTGAACTCAAACCCCAGGAAAAGGAAACTCTTAGACTCATCCTGCAATTCACTGAGGACATTAGCAGGCATGGGCCGGGTATTAGAAACCAATGCCACCAGGTAATCCAGGAGATCATTCTCCGTAAGTAATAGAGAGTTCGGTTTATCCAATGTACCGTAAAGATAAAAGACCAGTGGTTCATCCTTTGACCATTTCTCCTCAACCATCCGGGGGTTATTTCCATTGAAATTATACCACTTATTAATCGGCTTTTTACCTTCTTTTTCCAGGGCTTTAATGAACATATTGTCCGGGGTGGTGGTTACGATAAAATCAAATGGCAGAGCCGCCAGGTTGCGGTGGAGATTACTGCACAGGTTCCTCTTTTCCTCATAGAAAGCAGAGACCTTTGCCTCCAGGCTCTGTCTACCTTTCCTCATGTAGTAGCATTGGGTAACCTGGGTCAGGTCTGAGGTATTGATTTTTTCCCGGTCTTCCAGGTCGAATTTTTCTGCCAGCTCATTGGCCAGGATTTCCGTAAGCGGACGCTGCTGCCCCTCCGCCACCGCAGCATCCGGTCCCAGCATCAGGATGCATTTATTATGACGGATCGAATAAATCAGCGTATTCCAGTTATCATCTTCCCATTCACTATAAACTTTCGCATTCACATCCACAAAGACCTCCTTTGCTTCTCCCAGACCTATACACCCTGGAAAATGGGGTACGGAACGGGAAATAACCCTTCAAACCAGAGTATATTTTAGCAGAAACAGGCCCACATTTCAAGAGTCCCGGTTGAAGTAACTTGACATATGTATCGTTTCTTCCTAAAATTCTCCTTTGAGATTAATTTTACAGGAAAGACCGGAGGCGTTCCATGCACATCGGAATCATCGATCTTGTCACAAACTCAGCTAAGCCTTCAATCTGGGGTCGATTGATGCACGGCAATTTTGCCGGTGTCATGCCTCAGGCCGTTGCTGTTTGGTGTGAAAACCAGGGCCATGAAATCCATTACGTTTGCTACGCCAGCGAAAAAGATTTGCCTGATTGTATAAAAGACTTTGACCTGGCCTTTATTTCAGCCTTTACTCAAAGCGCACAACTGGCCTACGCCCTCAGCAGCCTGTTGAGATCAAGAGGCGCTGTTACTGCTGTGGGAGGTCCTCATGCCTCCAGTTACCCTGAGGATGCGATTAAGTACTTTGATTACGTCTTCGGCATCACCAATAAAGACCTGGTGCTTGACATACTTCGGGATTATTCCCCTCACCGTCCCACAGGGCTCTACATCGCGGCCGCGAAACAACCATCCTCTTTACCCGGTGTGCAGCAGCGTTGGAAATATATCAAAAAAGCATTGGAGAAGGCACCCCTCATCAAAGTCGTTCCCATGTTGAGCAGTCTCGGATGTCCCTATTCCTGTGAGTTCTGTTCTGACTCTTCCATTCCCTACCAATCCCTTGACCTTGATGTCATCAAGGAAGACCTTAAATTTCTCTTGACGAAGTTCAAACGGCCGGTGGTGGGGTGGAGTGACCCGAATTTCGGGATACGATTCAACGATATAATGAATGCCATCGAAGAGGCAGTGCCATCAAACACAAACAAGATATCTTTTTATGCCGAAAGTAGTCTGGCCATGCTCAGCGAAACAAACGTAAAGCGGCTTAAAAAAAACGGATTCAAGGTTTTGCTCCCTGGAATCGAGTCCTGGTATGAAATGGGGGATAAATCAAAAACCGGGTCTAAAACCGGGATGGATAAAGTTCTCCAGTTGTCAGACCAGGTCAATATGATACTCAGCCATGTTCCTTATATGCAGGTCAATTTTATATTTCCCTTTGATGTTGACAGGGGGCCTGAACCGTTTGAACTCTCAAAACGATTTGCAGACCTGGCTCCGGGTGTGTTTCCCCATTATTCTTTGCTTACCGCTTTCGGACGCGCTGCTCCTTATAACCTGCAATATCAGAAAGAAAACCGTATTATCCCGGTCCCCCTCCATACCCTGGATGCGCAAATGGCCATGAATGTGAAACCTAAAAACTATTCGTGGCCGGATTTTTTTAATCATCTCATCGACCTGACAGAGTATACCTTTTCCAGGCGTGCTTTCCGCAATCGTTTCAAAGCCAACGAGTCTGGCTGGCGCTGGCTGAATTGGTTTCGAGGGATCACATCACAGGGAATCGGCCGCACAAAACGGATTCATCGATTCCTCCACCGCTTCAACACGGATCAAACGTTCAGGGCTTTCCACGAGGGGGAAACTACAGAACTCCCCGATTTCTATATCAACTGGGTGCGAAACGACCTGGGAGTGCTTTGGGATTGGCTCCCGGAAGGAGCACTGAGCTATGATCCCAATGCGTATCTCAAAACCCGGGATAAGGTAAACTAAAGATGCCTGGTGCCTTTATTATTAAAAATAAAAAAAGTAAAAAAGTTGCTTATCAAACAAAGTTATATGTGTTATAATAGGAGTTCTCTATAAACAAAAAAAATTTAAAAACAAATTATGCTTGTTTCAAGACTGTTGGTGAGATTATGGGAAAAAAAATATTGGTTATCGAGGATGAGGTAGAGCTGGGGAAAATCATTCAAGAGTACCTGAAGCGCCACAATTACCAGGCTGTCCATACCAGTGATGCGGCTAATTGCCTAGAAACAATTCGGAAAGAACGACCCGATTTGATCCTGATCGATTTACTGATGCCCAGGGTTCATGGATTCGATATTTGTATAACCCTTAAAAGCGACCACCAGTTAAAAGAAATACCCCTGATCGTTATGACAGGGGTGTATAAAAGTCCCGCCTTCAAAGACAAGGCCAAGGAGATTGGAGTAGAAGATTTCATCGCAAAACCCTTAGATTACAAAGAATTGCTGAAAAAAATTGAACGTTTTATTGGACCCGGCACATTAACTGAAGTAGAAAGGGCTGAACCGGAGAAGTTAATTAGACCTGCACCGGAAGAGAAAAAGAAAATAAAAAATTTCATTAAAGAGCAATTAATGGAATTGCGCCAGGATTTTGCTTCCCGGCTTCCTGCAAAAATCCTGGAACTGGAACAGATATGGGAAAATATTCAGAACCGGGAAAATACCAAAAAACAATTGGCAAAATTCCGCAAACTGGTGCATCGCATTATCGGGACCGGTCATAACCTTGGCCTTAAAGAACTTACTGACAATGCCATGGAATTGGAATTGATCGTGGACATGATTATTATTGAAGGTGAAGAAGCTATTTCCAAAAGAAAAAATAAGATTGACCAATTACTGGACAATTTGAGGCATCATCCTTTGGTTGCCACCGGGATAGAAGTCAGCAAGCATATAATAACGCCATGAAAACACTCATTCAATTTTTAAGACACAGCTTGGGTGCCCTTCCTTTTCTTGTGGTTATATGGAGCATGGTTTTTCCATCAATGGGTTTTGGTCAACATTATTATTTCAAGAACTATTTTGTGGAGGACGGTTTAGCTCATTCTGATATTTTTACGCTTTTCCAGGATAGTAAGGGTTTTTTGTGGATTGGTTATTATGGTGGAGGCCTGGACCGGTTCGACGGCAAACATTTTAGCAATTTTACTGTAAAAGATGGTTTAAGCAGTGATACTGTCTACTCCATCATTGAAGACAGGGAAGGGAATTTATGGATTGGAACCGATGACGGCCTCTGTAAATATGATGGCCGAACCTTTACTACTTATACTCAGAAAAACGGATTACTTCATCCCCGTGTCCGGTCGATTTGCCTGGATCGAAATGGTCATTTATGGCTTACTGGCCATACCCACG
The DNA here is from genome assembly GCA_011772425.1 of Candidatus Aminicenantota bacterium. Lineage (GTDB taxonomy): Bacteria > Acidobacteriota > Aminicenantia > UBA2199 > UBA2199 > JAKAGC01. The sequence continues at coordinate 21,360 of WVZO01000565.1, read as the reverse complement.
GTGTCAGTCGATTTGACAAGACCCGTGCTCATTTTAAACATTTTACCACCGCTGATGGGTTGATCGATAATGACGCCAGGATTATTAGGGAAGACAGTAAAGGCAACATATGGATCGGTACAGTAAAAGGAGTGACTCAATATAACGGTACTGCTTTTGTTCAAAGTTTGGTAAGCCAACGCCTGGCGAATGTCAAGGTCATGTCTATTTTTGAAGACAGCAGCGGCAACTTATGGTTTGGTACCACCGAGGGAGCCGGTTATTTTGACCACAAAACCTTCACCCTTTACACCACCAAAGAGGGTTTAAGTCATAACGAGGTTTACAATATCCTGGAGGACAGCAGAGGCAGCGTATGGTTTGCTACATTCAGCGGATTAAGTCGATTCGACGGCCGAACCTTTACCAACTATACAACAAAAAATGGATTGTGCTATGATAGTGTTGATGAGCTCTGGGAGGACCGTGACGGGAACCTATGGATAGGGACCCAAATGGGAATATCTAAATATAAAGGTGGAGCATTTACTTATTTAAGTAAAGAAGATGGCTTAAAGGATAACAACGTTTGGTGCATATGGGAAGATCATGAAGATACTATCTGGATTGGTACGGAAAAAGGCATTGCTAAATTTTATGGAGATCATACGCCTGTGGTAACGGAAACAACCGGCCATTTCAACAATGAAATATTACTTATTTATAAGGATAGAAAAGGCAATATATGGTTTGCTACTGAGAAAGAGGTCCTTAAATATGATGGAAAGACATTTATCAATATGAATCAAAAATTCGCTATTTCCCAGGGTGATTTTCTTTGTATCCTGGAGGATAAAAGCGGGAACATATGGATTGGCACTCGAGAAAAGGGTGTTATCAAGTATGATGGAAAAACCGCGGTATTTATTACAAAAAAAGATGGATTGTTAGAAGACAATGCTGCTGCAATAATCGAAGACCCCCGGGGTAATCTCTGGTTCGCTACCAGTGATGGTATAAGCATATATAATAAGAATACGAAAGGTTTTACCAGTATCACTCCCGCCCAGGGATTGACCCATAAAGATGTCGTGTCCATGGTTCAGGATGAAGGGAACAACATATGGATTGGCACCTATGGTGGTGGGATCAACATGCTTACTTACCCGTATTCGCCATCTCAACATTTAAAAAAAGGCGAATTTGCAGTTTTTACCTCTGATGACGGATTAATAGATGATCATATTGTTTCTATGGTATTTGATAATGCGGGGCGTTTATGGGTGGGCACCAATAAAGGAATTAGTGCCCTGGATGTGAGGGAATTTAAACGAACTGGCAAGAAAGTATTCAAACGTTATGGTAAAGAAGACGAACTCAGGTTTATCGAATACAATCAAAATGCGGCGTATAAGGATAAAGAAGGGAATATATGGTTCGGGACCATAAAAGGAGCCATTAAATACAACCCTAAAGCGGATCGACCCAATACCGTTGAACCCGCTGCTTATATTACCGGTTTGAAGCTCTTTCTTGAAGAGGTGGATTGGGCTGCTTACTCAAAGGGCAAAAGCACCCATGAACAAACAGGTTTCGGATTGCCCATTGATTTGGAATTACCATATAGGGAAAATCATCTTACCTTCGAGTATATCGGCATCAGTTTAACCTCCCCGGAACGAGTGAGATACCGGACGCAGTTGCAAGGCTTTGATAAGAATTGGTCTCCCGTTACCAAAGCCACTTATATCACCTACTCCAACCTGTCGCCCGGTGATTATGTATTCAAGGTAAAAGCGTGCAACAACAACGGTATATGGAATAAAGAACCGGTTGTGTATCGATTTCGCATCAATCTCCCCTTTTGGCAGCACTGGTGGTTTTATTTCGTGTGTTTTATTGTTTTATTTGGGGCTTTCATCGGTTTTATTCGTATGCACACCCGAGGATTGCAAAAACAAAAGCAAATACTGGAAAAGCAGATCCATTTGCATACCTTAGAACTTAAAAAAGAGAAATCAAAAGTCGAAGAGATCAATCGTGAACTGGAAGAGCGGGTAGAAGAACGGACCCGGGAACTGGACCTCCTCAACAGACAACTGTTCCACTCCCAGAAAATGGAAGCGGTGGGAACCCTGGCCGCTGGTGTGGCCCAGGATTTGAACACCATCCTGGAGGATATTATCAATCACCAGGAACGTTTGCTAACAAAACTCCCGGAGGACAGCCCATTAAAAGAGTCTATTTTAGCCATTCAACAATCCGGTGAAAAAGCCGCCGACATCGTGCAGGACATGTTGACCCTGGGAAGGAGCGGTATTATTAGTCGAGAAGTGGTGAATCTTAACAACGTGGTGTCTGAATTCAAAAAAAGCCCGGAGTTGGAAAAGATCATGTCCCATCATGCCAACGTGCGAATAGAGACTCGACTGGACGAGCATTTGCATACCATGATGGGTTCTGCGGCTCACCTGGCAAAAGCACTAATGAACCTTATTTGTAATGGGACTGAAGCCATGCCCGAGGGCGGAACCATTGTGATAACCACAACCAATCAATGCATATTCCAACCGGTGGATGGAGATGAAGTGGCCCTCAGGGATTACGTGGTCCTTGCTGTTTCCGATACCGGGATGAGTATCGCTTCGCAAGACCTGGAACGAATATTTGAACCCTTCTATACTAAAAAGAAAATGGGCCGACGTGGAACAGGATTAGAAATGGCCGTGGTATGGGCAACGGTAAAAGACCACAATGGGTATGTCACTGCCCACAGTGAAGAAGGAAAGGGAACGACATTTACCCTTTATTTTCCCGCGGCCCGGCAAAAAACAGGGGATGATGCCTGATTTCAGCAGTACTCGCAGTTGGTAAAAAAAATGGTTCGGGGGCAGTAACAAAAACTAGGGCATTTAGTCGGATACGTTTGCAGTCCTCCATTAAGGGCCCTCATTTGCTCAACGGTGAGGTTGGCAATGGTTTCTCTTTTTAATGTTAATTTCCTGTCAAAGTGTTTAGCTTTCATGTTTTTATCTCCTTTATATTAAATTTTGATCTTCATTGCCTGACCATTGGCCGGGGGGCCTTTTTTAAAGGTGAGCACCAAGGAAATTATGATGTTTTTATTATAGTAGAAAATGCAGGCTAAGTCAAGAGGAACGCTTAAATGCCGCGGTGAAGGGAAAGAGAGACGATCCATCCATCACCGCGGCAGCGGTTAAGTCATTAACACGTATCAGTGACAGGCTCCAGACATTCGGTATCCTGCTCTGTATTATTACAGTTATCTAGAAATGTAAAATTCTGCCTGGTATCAGTAATAGTAGGATCCGTATCACAACACCGAGTGTAGTGAACATCTGAGTGGACATTTACCCCGGTTTCTTCACCGGTTCCCACTTTAATTTTAACCATTTCCTGGTGGTTCAGGTTGACAATGGTTGTTTTGTTAAGCCTAAGCACCCGTTTGTTTACAAATCGTTTGGTTTTCATTTTTCTCTTATCCTCCTTTTGTTTTAAAATAATTTATCTGCTGCATGTTCCCTTCTCCTTGTCCCATTTATATTAAGCAAATTTAATGCCAGGATGACCGATTCTTGTTTTCTGCGGTTCATTTTTCTGCCTCATTCCCGCGAAAACCTTTCTATATCAACGGAATAAAAAATAAACCAGGCAATAAAAAGCCATTAAAAACAGGGAGATCCGCAAAGGGTTTACCAATAAATTCGTAATTTTTTTCGAATTCTCGCAATTCATTTCGATAATTTTCCTTCCTTTATCGGGCTGAAATCTAACCTGAAATTAGCCCTGCTTCGGTAAAGTAAAGGTAAAATGACTGCCGCTATTGAGTTGGCTTTGCACGCGGATTTCTCCTCCGTTCTTTTCCACAAATTCTTTACACAACACCAATCCCAGGCCGGTGCCTTTTTCATTGGAGGTGCCCCGGGTGCTTTCATGGACTTCTTCCTTAAACAAGCGTTCTGCTTTTTCTTCGCCCATACCCACACCATTATCGGAAACGGTTATTTCTATCCGGTTCCCGGCATCTATTGACGTGATTTGAATTTCCCCGCCTGGGTGGGAATATTTAACGGCATTGGACAACAGGTTCCTCATGACGGCTTTCATCATGTGTTTATCTGCCCAGGCAATGGTGTTTTCCATGATGTGTGAGGCCAGGCGAATGTGTTTGTTTTGAGCCGTATATTTGATATGTAGAAAGGTTTCCTCTATCAACAAACGCATATCCACCGCTTCCGGATTCTGTTCTATTTTGCCAATCTGAACCCTGGCCCATTGCAAAAGATTCTCCAGCAGGTCCGCCATATCCCGGGTTTGTCTATAAATGTTGTGGATGAACTCTTCGAGGTCTTGGTCTTCTAGGGCCTGGAAGTGGTTTTTCAGGTGACCGGCACTCAACAGTAAACTGTTTAACGGGCTTCCCAGGTCATGGGCAATAATGGTAAATAGTCGATCTTTGGCGGCATTCATATTCTTTAATTGTTGTTCCGAAGCCCTGAGCACCTGTTCGGTTTTTTTCTTGATGCGGTAGCGGTTATGGGTCACCAGGGCGATGATAAATACGAAAACTGACACCAGGGTTAAAAAGATCAATTGCATTTTCTGGATTTGGTTGTTTTTCTTTAGTAATTGATTTTCCTTTTCCTTTTTTTCAACGTCGTATACCACCTGGAGGTGGGCAATTCGTTTGTTTATATCTGTATTAAGAATTTCATCGCTGGTTTCCTTAAATTTCTGGTGATAGAACAGTGCATTTTTATAATCCCCTTTGGCCTGGTAAATCCTGGCATATCTTTCGTATAACCAATGTATCAGATACTTTCTTTCCAGTTCCACAGCCATTTTAAGGCTTTTATCCAGGTAATCAAGGGCTTTTTCATAATCTCCCAGGTTTCCATAGTCCCGGCCAATATTTCCCAGGACATGAGCGATTGCCCCTTTGTTCCCGATTTTTTTAAAAACCCTTAACGCTTCCATGTCATATTGCAGGGCCTGTGTGTATTTTCCGGTTTCACTGTAAACGCTGGCAATATTTTGTATTGTTTGAGCAATCTCCATATCATTTCCCACTTTTTTCATCACATTCAACCCGCGGAGGTAATAATCCAGGGCCTTTTGATATTGCTTTAAATCCCAATGGATAGTACCCATATTAATAAGTATCAAGGCGAAATTTGTTTTATTTCCCACCTCTTCCGCAATTTCCCCGGCTTTTTTATAATAAGAAAGTGCTTTTTCATATTCCTTTAGATATCGGTAAATGCTGGCAATAGAATCAAGCGCATTGGCAGTGTCATCTTTAATTCCCAACTCTTCGCTTATTTTTCTGGCTTGCAGCGCATAGTCAAGGGCTTTCCGGTAATCTGACAAATCAATATAAATACTGGCATAAGATCGGAAAGCCAGGTAAACTCCCCTTTTATCGTCAATCCTGCGGGCCAGGGTTTCAGCCTCTCTTGCCATATCCAGCGCCTCACGGTAATCCCCCAAGTACCGAGAAGCCCAACATATCCCAAGAAGCAGTCTTTCTTTTATCTTATCATCCGGGAATTCTTGAAGAATCCGCAGTGCCTGATTCCCGTATTCCCGGGCTTTTTGGGGAGCGTCCTGCAAGTTAAGCTCCATAAGCGCGCCTAAACACTTTACCTTATCAGAAGGCGAAGATGCCTCCTGTAACCGCTTCTCCCATTTCCTCATCACATCCGCATCTGCCGCCCATAGTAACGACATCGATAAGATAATGAAAATAACAGTAAATATCCTTGCATTTTTCATTTTCATATCCTTATTTTCCTAGGTTTCTTTTACTTTTACCATAGATTGACAAATATTTCCACCCCCCTCCCATCCGCGTTTAAGTTTATGTGTTTAAATGGGTAGATTTGTAATGTGGAGTATGTAGTCTTTCTTTAATTTTTTCTTGCGAATACCCAGGGTGCGGATTTTGTATCTCAAACAAGATTCCGATATCCCCAGCTCCCGCGCCGCATTGGTCTGATGATAGTGATGCTTTTTCAGCACTTTCTCCAGGATATCTTTCTCAATGGCGGTTAAGCGGGCGGGAAGCGCCAGGGAAGAATCAGCGCAAAGGTAAAAGGACGCCGGATCAGAACTTCCCGGACTGAGAACAAATACCGGCAGGTCTTCGCTGCATAATACGTTCCCCCTGGCCAACACCAACGCCCGCTCGATAATGTTTTCAAGCTCCCGGATATTACCGGGAAAATGATACTTCATCAAGGCGTTTAATGCATCTTTGGAAAGGGTCTTGATCTGCTTGCCCTCCCGTTGATTGAACTTTTTGATAAATAGATCGATCAAAAGGGGAATATCCTCTTTCCGTTCCCTTAACGGCGGCAGATGGATATCGATAACATTCAACCGGTAAAATAAGTCTTCCCGGAATTTTTTTTCTTTTACCAATTCCTGGAGGTTCCTGTTGGTGGCGGTAATCAACCGGATATTCACGTTAATGGGTTTATTGGAGCCCAATCGGGTGACTTCGCGGTCCTGGATCACTCTCAGCAATTTGACCTGGATATCCATTGACAACTCACCGATTTCATCCAGGAACAGAGTGCCATTATCTGCCTCTTCGAATTTCCCGGGCCGGTTGGCTACAGAACCGGTATAAGCGCCTTTAACTGCCCCGAAAAGCTCGGCTTCAATCAGGGTGGCGGGAAGGGATGCCAGGTTTACTTTAACCAGGTTTTGTTCTTTTCGGTTGGAACATTTATGGATAATATGAGCGACAACATCTTTACCAGTGCCGCTTTCGCCGGTAATTAATACATTAGAGTCGGACTGCGCCACCCGTGTTGCCATGTGCAGGATTTTTTGCATCTCTTCGGAGTTGAACACGTATTCTTTAAAGGAAAAGGTTTCCTGGAGCTTTTCCTGTAAGTCCAGGTTTTCTTTTTCCAAAGTGACTTTTTCCAGGGCATTTTCAATATTATGGTGCAGTTCTTCTATGGCAAACGGTTTGGTCAGGTACGTATAGGCACCCATTTTTAGCAATTGGACCGCTTTGTTCACCGAGTCCAACGCAGTAATAAAAATCACCGGTGTCAGGGGATTTAGCTCCCTGATCTTCAGGAAAAACTCCTCTCCGCTCATCCCTGGCAGCGTGTAGTCCACCAGCACCAGGTCAACGGGATTGTCCCGGAAAAACAGCAAAGCCTCCTCTGCATTCTCAAAACACCGGGCATTGTACCCTTTGACCGTTAACTCGCAGTCGATGACTTTTCGGGCGGCTCTATCATCTTCCACCGCCAGGATGTTAAATTTCTTGTTCATTGTTAACCTCCATTGAACCTTTATGGGTGTAAACCCCTTTTTTCTGTCCTGAATTCAGCAAGAGGTATATAATATGCAAATATCATGCCAGGATGAGCGCTTCCCATTTGGGGCACTCCATTCTAACGCCGGAAGCCTTTCTATATCAACGGAATAAAAAATAAACCAGGTAAGGGAAAATCACCGGAAACAGAGAAACCGATGAAGGTTTTCCTGATGTATTCGCAATTATTTTCGAATTTTCGCAGCTCATTTCGCCAGGGAAAATTTAGAAGTTAATCACGAAAATTCGAAAGCAGGTTGCGGATTTTAACGATAAATGCGTAAAGGGACTCCCTGTTTCCGTTTAATTTTCAGGTTTCCTGCTCTAGTTGTTAATCGCTGAAAATCTTTATACAAAGGGCCTTTTTAAAGAATTGCTTTGAAAAAATCGACCTCACGGAACAGGCCTCGCCGATACCTGGCATCGTATTTGCATATATTTTGTTGGAGTTTATAAAGGAAATAAAAAATAAATCGTGATAATCATAAGGGAAATATATCTCAACGGCATGTCGTTGGATAAATATCATAAAACTATTTAAAGGAGGTTAAAACCATGGCTAAAGTAGTCTCAAGCATCCCGGCTGTTTCTTCAAAAGGAAGCACCCGCTTCGATTCTGGCATTAAAAAAAGATTTTTATTTGAGAACGTGGAAAAGATAGAAGAAGCGGTTTATGAATTGATAAATGTGAATATGCTTGATTATTCTCCATTCGAAAAAATTTGCGAAAGGGGGGTGAAGGCAACACTCACCCGCCCGGGTATACTCAATATATATGATTTGGTTGATTTCTTTAATGGCTTAACGTCAAAAGGCGTTCATTATGATTTTGCCGAATACAAAGATAATGTTTCTGCCAATGGTTTATCTATTAGCGAAGAGGATTCATTATTTTCCGGTCCGTTGCATGCAATCCGGGAGAAAAAGAAGAAGCAGTGTTCCTGTATATCCCCGGGAAACCTCTATATTGGCGTTTCTGCAGAGGGAGATATATTCCCCTGCCATCGTTTTGTCGGCTATAAAGATACGCGATTGGGAAATATATCAAAAGGATTCAACCGGGAAAAGTGGTTGGAGAAATATGCAAAAGTGCATATTTTCAACAGCACGGTGTGTTCCACCTGCTGGATTAGATACTTATGCGGCGGGATGTGCGCGCCCACCAATTATTACTTATGCAGCCACCTGGTACTTACCCAAAACGTCCATCCAGAACCGGTCCACTGCCGATTAAAAAAAATAGTATTTGAAGAAGCAATGGTGTTATATGCCCGTTTATCCCAGGAGTATCATGAAACAAAAGAGGAGATTCAACGTGAACGATTTCATTCAACCCGATGTTAATTTTTCGTTTTTAACATTCCTGTATACCAACACATGTAACGCCCAATGTTCTCATTGCTGCTTAAGCTGCGGTCCTGACAAAAACGATAAATTATCCCCGGAATTTTTGATAGAAAATTTGAGTTCTTTTCCCGGGCTAAATATCGGGGAATTCTGTATAACAGGGGGAGAACCTTTTCTTTTCTTGGAAGAAATTGAAGAGATCCTGTCTTTTGCCAATTCGCTGGGTTTAAAATCATATATTGGCACCAATGGATTCTGGGGAGTTTCATATAGTAAAGCTTATAATGTGCTGAGAAAACTTTATCTCTCAGGGCTTAAGGTACTCTTACTGAGTACTGATAAATACCACCAGGAGTTTGTCAGTGTGGATAAAATATATAATATTGTCAGGGCAGCGGAAGATATTGGCATCGCGGTTAAAATTACGGTAAATATGACCGGGAAAGAGACTGAAAACCTGCTGCTTATTGAAAAATTCAACGATTTTAAATGCCTGATTTCCTTTAAGGAGCCCAAATTAATGGGAAGAGCGCGGAAAAATGTCAATAAGGAAGATTTAATTACAGTCATCCCGGGAGATAGAGCAAGTTATTGGGATATCAATGAAAAAAATATCCATGCCGTCTGCAATCAAGTTAAGGCGCCGCTTATAACACCTGACAAAAGGGTATGGATATGCTGCGGCATCCCGGCAAATAAATACTATTATACGAATTTTAATTTGAACCCCCTGGTATTAGGAAATATGAATGAAAAGTCTTTAGCGGCCATATTAAAAGAAAATGAAGATAATCCCATGTTAAAGATTTTGATCAGCAAGGGCCCGGTGGGCTTGGTAAGAATACTGGAGAAAGTTACTGGGGAAAAATATAATTTTCGGGATAAGTATTATTGGGCGTGCGACCTTTGCTGCGATATACTGGGAAATAACAGACATGTAAAGCAAATAGAACTGAAAGGTTTCTTCTAACTTTAATTGAATACACTGGTGATGAAAATGATTGATAAAAGACCTGGGCAGCGGCCCTCTACCGAATCGATACGAAATGCGTTTCAACATTTAATCGATTATTTGCCCGGCAACTAAACCCACTGTTCCCTGTTCCCTGTTCCCTGTGGCTGATTTTCTTGACTGGCACCTTTTCCCCATCTCCCAGGCAATTCGGATACGTTGGTCACTTCTTTTTAATTGCTTTCTTCTCTTCGATCTCTTCGTTGATGATCTTCTTATTCTCAATCAACACCCGGACCAGTTCCGATATAAAACGATATTGAACAAACCTGGAATTGAAAAAATAATATAAAAACTCCTCGACAGCTTCATTGTTTACCAGATAACCCAGCCGACTAATATCTAATCCCGATGCTTTTCCCTTTCCTTCTTCCCCTTGGATTTTCCTGAACATCGGACCTTCGCCAAACACAAGATAATTCAGGTTCACATCAAACGCCTTTACTATTTTATAGAAAAAATCATAACCGGGTTTGGTTTTGTTGTTTTCGATCTCCGATAGATTGGTCACCGAGATGTTCAGCTTCTCACAAAAATCAGCCTGCAGCATTTTCAGTCTCTTCCTGATGGCTTTTAACCGGCTGCCGAACAAGTCATCTTTAATTTCTCGTTTCAATTATTTGCCCTGTTTTTACCTTTTCCAGTCTGTTTTTTAATGATTATACCATACTTTCTTACCTTTGGCTATTGACTCAGCCTGTTTTCACCGGCGATGGCTTGTTTGTTTCTTAACTCCCGGCACCGTTCGGCAATCACGTTCCATTCAAAGGTATATTCGAGGTATTCAGGGCTGTCAGTTCCGCCATTTTATCTTTTAACAGGATAAAGGCATCAGGCGGCATGTCTTTGGTCAGGTCGTGAAACAGCTAAATGTAAGAGGGGACGGTGACTAACATTATAACTTTTTTTGCCTCCGGCGGCCAGGGGCTCTTTTTGAAAAAACCGCCCCTGGACCCCACAAAAACTTTTCATACACGGTCAGCCTGTGTTACGTGGTTTAAGTCATCCTACCCCATTGATTTCGTCTTACTTCTTTATTTCTTCTCTTCCTACTTCCTACTTCCTACTTCTTACTACCTACTGCCAACTGCCTTTCTCACCTTCTTAACTTCTTCTTTTCCTTCGTGGTTAACTCTTTCACAAATGCAGGGAGTCCATCAAAACTGCCATTAGACAATATAACAACCACATTCTCCCGGCTGTAATCCAGGACATTTAAAAAATCCCTGGCCACCCGCGGGTCATCAAAAACCGTAACTTTCTTCCCTTCCCGCTGAAGCTCGTTTTTAATTTTTTGAATATCCAACCGCTGCTCTTCAGGTATTCTTTCTTTTTGATACACGTCTTTGAAAAAAATCTCATCCGCATCCACAAAACAGGCAGCCAATCGATCCTGGAAAAAATTCCTGCGCAGACTCCAACTGCGAGGTTCAAAAAAAACAATTAACTTTTTACCGGGATATGCCTCCCGTATGCTTTGCAGTACCTGCTTGATAGAGGTGGGATGATGAGCAAAATCCTCAAGGAAAATAGTATTGTCAATATGATTGATTTGAATTAATCGACGCTCCACGCCCTCGAAGGTTTCAACCGCTTCCCGGATGGTTTCAGTTGGTATTCCCAGGTGGAACCCAAGGATAATCCCAGCAGTAAGATTCCAGGCATTGTACCTGCCAGACAACGGGGTAGAAAATTCGAACTCTTTGGTACCGTGTTTTAGTGTAAAGGTATAGTGCTTATTGTTACTGTGGTATTCAATATTCTTTACCAGGTAATCGGGTGTGTTTGCGCTTTTAGCTTCGTCAGTGCCGTAGGTGATTATTGGTGTAAAGGCTTTTTCCACGGCCTGGTGGTGCATTGGGTAGTCGGTGTTTAAAATGAGCAAACCGGTGGAGGGCACCTGGTTGACAAGGTTTTGGAATGCTTTTAAATAAAGGTTTTCGTAAGGGAAAAAATCCAGGTGGTCGTATTCCAGGGAGGAAAGGATTAAATAATAGGGATGGTATTTTAAAAACTTTGAAGAGCGATCAAAAAAAGAGGTCTCGTATTCATCGCCTTCAATAACAAAATAGTCCCCTGAGCCCATTGCGTAGTTGGAAGCAAAATTCATGGGCTTTCCCCCAATGAAAAAACCCGGTTCCAGCCCGGCATAATAAAGGAGATAAGATATAAAGGACGCGATCGTGGTTTTGCCGTGGGTGCCTGCTGCCACAATGGATTTTTTGCCTTTAATAAAAAATTTATACAACGCCTCTGCCATGGAATAGTAGTCGATATCATTGTTTAAAATGTACTCGGCTTCAGGATTGCCCCTGGAAATGATGTTGCCGATTACACAGAAATCCACGTCGTTGGGGATGTTTTTGGCGTCATAAGGACTGAATAGTTGAATCTTCATCTTTTCCAGGATTTTATCCACGGGGGGATAGAATTGGGTATCAGACCCGGATACCTGGTATCCCTTTTCTTTAAACAGTCCAGCCAGAGAACTCATACCTGTCCCGGCAATTCCACTTAGAAAAACCTTCATGCTTTCAATTCCTATCTAGCTCTTTCCTGACTGCCATCCCGATTTTTTTCAGGGTGTAGGGTTTTTTGATATAGGCTCCGGCGCCCATCTTCAGGGCCTCTTTAACCCTGTTTGATTCAGAGAATCCACTGATAATGATTGCTTTTGCCCCTGGCTGCAGTTTTTGAATTTCCTTATAGGTGTCCAGGCCGTCAATACCAGTCCCCATGAGCATATCCAGGAGAAAAAGGTCCGCAGAGACGGTTTTTGTTTTTATATGCTCAATCGCTTCTTCACCGCTTGAAATCGCATGAACGGAATATCCCAATTCCTTTAATAGGGTAACCGCGATCTCTCCCTGGTCAGGTTCGTCATCTACCACCATTATTGTTTCACCGCTTCCCATGTACTCTTTAATGGAGATATCTGATTCCAGGTTAAAACTGTTTTCTCTTGTAACCGGGAAATAGAGTACAAATGTGGTGCCTTTGCCTTCGGTACTCATAACATCGATAAATCCTTTATGGTCCTCCAGGGTTCCCCATATTACTGCCATTCCCAGCCCGGTTCCGCTTCTTCCCATTGCTTTTTTGGTATAAAAAGGTTCAAATATCTTATCCAGGTCCCCGAAGGGGATGCCTATGCCCGTGTCGGTAACCGTTAAAACCACATAATCCCCTCTTTCCACCGTCTGGTAATATCCTTTTATCGGCCTATCTATATATCTATTCTCTGTTGCTATCAAAATCTCCCCACCCGAGGGCATGGCTTCAGCAGCGTTTGCTACCAGGTTCATCACTGTTTTGGCAAGGTGTACGGTTGAGCATCTTATATTAAGCAAATCCTCTTCAAATTGGGTGTTGATCCGGACATTAGGATGGTATTTTATCAGTTTTTCAAACTCCGGGGAGTCGAGATATTCGGAAATAATATCGTTTAAATTCCTGGTCTCTTTTAGAGAGACTCCCCTCCTGGCAAGTGTTAGTAGGTCTTGTACAATTGCAGCGGCTTTGAGTCCTGACTGTTTCATTGTTATAATGGATTTTTTTAAAGGGCTGTCTTCCGGCAGTTTCATTAAGAGGTAGTCCGGGTAACTGACAATAGCGCTTAACACATTATTGAGGTCATGGGCGACTCCTCCGGCGAGGCGTCCCACAGCCTCCATTTTTTCTGACCTGGAAAGTTTTTCTTCCAGTACTTTTTTCTCTTTTTCAGCCCGTTTTCTGCCGCTGATGTCTTTCAACGTCCCCATGCTGGCCAAGCCATCCTTGTATTTGACAATACCCACGTGTATATTCACAAATACATCGGTGCCACTCTTGTGGGCCATGCGGAATTCATACTCTGCAGGAACATCTTCCCCCTGGAGTCTCCTCCGATACCGGTTTTCCACCATTTCCAGGTCTTTAAGCGAAACAAGCTTCCGGAAGTCCATACCCAGGAGTTCACCCACTGTGTGCCCCGCCATCCTGGCAAAGGCATCGTTCACAAATTCTATTTTGGTGTTGTAGAGAATAAAAACACCATCCTGGATATTGTCAATCAGGGTGCGGTAATGTTCTTCCGATTGACGCAGCGCCTCTTCAGCCTGTTTGGATTTGACCGCCCCGGCAATGGTGTTGGAAATGATTGAGAGAACATGCATATCACTCTGGGAGTAGGCGGATTCGTCAAAATAGCTTTGAATCACTACCACCCCGATCACACCATCTTCCGGGGTTTTTAACGGTACACCCATCCAGGACATCGGCTTTTCCCCAATCAGCCGGATATCCTCCTGGAGCAACAAATCATCATACGTCTTCTTGTCTGCCAGGAGGGGCTGCTCCGATCTCATTACATAATCGGTAAAACTTCGCTTCAGTTCGACAGGTGTGTCAGGTTCTTCCAGTTCCTCCGGGTTAATATCCACGATAAAAGGGAACGTATAAAGGGCCTGTTCCCTGTCATAAACAAGGGCAGCGTAAAAGTTCCTGGCGTCCATGAGTCGGTTCACTTGCTGTTGGATGATTTCCAATAGCTCCCGCAGGGTTACTGCGCGGAGTGCCGCTTCGGATATATTAAGCAGCACATCTTTGACGGTCTCATCTCTTTTCTGTTCTGAAATATTCCTGGCGGGCGTGACCAGCTTAATACCCAGGAATTCATGCCTGGCCATGGCATAAACGAGACCTGCTGCCCATATAAGAGCGAATAAACTTGCCATAGTGGGCATGGTGTAAATATCTAAAAGCGGCAATAAGACATCGGAAACCGTACCGGCTGCCACTGAAATAAGTGCACTGAAAAAGATTATCTCTGCCTGTTTCTTCTTGACTTTGTTATAGGCCTTTCTCATTTCCTTAAACGCCAAAAAAAGCCCCGCTGCCATAAATGACAAACAATAAATAAGATACACATAAGTCCAGGCTGAATCTTCCCAGCTAGACCTCCACCCGTAATGGTATTTGGTGTAATTTTGCAGCAGGAATCCACCCCACTGCAGGGGAATCAATACAAGAGGCAGGGCAAACAAGACCAGGTAGATATAGGGTTTCTTCAGCAAATTTGTTTTCCTGGTGAATACCAGCATAAACCATAGAAAAAAGCTGCTGAAGCATACCCAACCGAAGCTGCCAATATTGGTAAATAGTGCCGCCACTTTCCCGGACGTATACGGGTTGTGGATAATGATTTTTATAAAACTCCAGATCCCCAGGCACGCTACGAATACTGCACAGAGCTTATTCACCAATGGTTTTGGGTTTTTAAACAAAATGTACAACACCAGGCTCAGGTAGACAATAAAACTAAAAAAGTTCAACGACGAAAAAAAACTCATACGGCGACCTTATTGCAAAAAATTTGACTTTAAGTACTATTTTATAATAATTTCTTTCACTTTTCAATATCGAAGTGGCCCCCTCAACAATCAATTACTCCAGGGTTTCAATTAAAATTTCAAAAATTTCTGGAAAAGGGTTGAAATTTCTGTCATTTCTGGTATATTTTATTTTTAAATGAACAAATACAAAAAAATTGTCGGAGGCATTTAAAGTCACCTTACATTTAACAAGGAGTCACTGCAGAGGGAAGCAAATGAGAGAACATAAGAAACCACCGGGATAATGGTGAAGGCGACCATTGAGTCGATAGCTTCAGATTTCTGCCCTCCAAACGTTTTTAAGACGTCATAATTGACGCGCAATACACCAAACAGCACTGCCAAAATAGGGTGGCAAAAAACGCCAATAGGTAAATGAAATGCCGGGTAAAAGGCTATTAAAAGGAGTACCAGGTAATGGATAACTAAATGTGAAGGTGGCAAGTAGAGGCTGTGTAATGGAGACGGTTAATAATTATCGAATAGAAGAAAAACTCTATGAAGGGAATCATTCGATTGTTTATCGTGGGTGGCGAATTGTAGACAGCTGGACTCAGCGTGCTGTCCTTAAAATCTTAAAGAAAGAATATCCCCCCCCGGAAGACGTGGCAAAATTCAGGCGAGAGTACGAGATTACCCGGGACCTTGGCAATGCAGTACCAGGTGTTATAAACGTTTATGGTATTGAAAAATATAAAAACAGCTTTATGATGATCTTAGAAGATTTCGGCGGCGAATCCCTGGCAAGATTGAAACAGCGGAATCTGTTAAAATTGGATTTAACAACATTTTTGCATCTTGCCATGGGAATAACCGAAATTTTATCGGACATTCACCGGCAAAATGTTATACACAAGGATATCAACCCCTCCAATATTATCTGGAATCCGGAAACCAACCAATTAAAAATCATTGATTTTTGTATTGCCGCGGTCTTGCCCTGTGAAACTGTGGAGCTTGCCAGTCCCAATGCCTTAAGAGGAACATTGGGGTATATTTCCCCCGAGCAAACCGGCCGGATGAATCGTTCGTTGGACTTTCGGACAGATTTTTATTCGCTGGGAATAACCTTTTATGAATTGTTGACTTCCCGATTACCCTTTGAAACAGGAGACCCGCTGGAGTTGGTTCATTGGCACATTGCCAGGACCCCTGCTGCTCCTCATCAACATAACCCGGAGATTCCCAGAGTGATCTCCGATATTATCATGAAGCTGATGGCAAAGAATGCGGAAGACCGTTACCAGTGCGCTTTGGGTTTGAAGTACGATCTACAGAAATGCCTGGACCCATTAACGGCCGCAGGGAAATGTGAAGAATTTGCCATCGGCAGGGAGGATTTTTCCGATAAATTTCAGATTCCCCAGAAATTATATGGCAGAGAGAAAGAAATTGAAACACTTCTTAGCGCCTTTGAGAGGACCAGTGAGGGAAGAACTGAAATGATGCTGGTGGCCGGTTATGCGGGTATTGGCAAAACAATGTTGGTGCAGGAAATTTATAAACCAATAGTACAGAAACGCGGTTACTTTATTTCCGGGAAATTCCATCAATTTAAACAAAACATTCCTTATAATTCATTGGTTCAAGCGTTCCAGGAATTGGTGCGGCAGCTGCTAACCGAAAGTGATGAGCAAATTGCGCAGTGGAAAGAGAAAATATTAAACGCCGTGGGAGCAAATGCCCAGGTCATTGTTGATGTGATTCTTGAAGTGGAATGGATTATCGGGAAACAAGAACCTGTGCCTGAACTGCCGCCAACACAAGCTCAAAACCGTTTCAACCGGGTCTTTCAAAACTTCCTTCGGGTGTTTGCCTCACCCCACCATCCCTTGACCATTTTTCTAGACGATTTGCAGTGGATTGATTTACCGTCGTTAAAACTCATTGAGCTGTTTATAACCGAAGCCGGAAAGGAATGCTTATTTCTTATTGGTGCTTACCGGGACAATGAAGTCGAACCATCACACCCCTTAATGCGGACAATAAGCACGTTGATACAAGAGGAAAAAAACGTCCACATCCTCACCCTGGGCCCCCTCTGTTTAACGGCTGTCAACCAACTGATTGCCGATGCCCTACACTGCAGCCCGGGAAAAACCACATCCCTGTCTGAGTTGTGCCGGCAAAAAACCGGTGGGAATCCCCTGTTTTTAAGGCAATTTTTACATACCCTTTATCAACAGAAATTGATCCGCTTTGACAACAAAAATATTAGATGGCGTTGGCATACTGAAAAAATTAAACAAGCAGGTTTTACTGACAATGTCGTGGATTTAATGGTTGGCAAGATTAGAACGCTGCAGGAACGGACACAAAATGCCCTTAAATTTGCTGCTGCTGTGGGTGCGTGCTTCACGTTGAAAATCCTGTCGCTTGTCACCCTGAAGACCCCCGAACAAACCGCAGACGATTTATGGGAAGCCCTGCAGGAAAACTTCATCTTCCCGGTGAATGAGAAGTATAAGTATGCGCAGATTTCCTTTCAGTCGGGTTTTACATCGATTACAGGACTTGCAGAATATAAATTCACCCACGATAGGTTCCAACAGGCCGCTTATTCATTGATCGAAAAAAAGGAAAGAGCTGAGATTCATTTAAAGATCGGCCGGTTGATACTGGAAAATACACCAAAAGAAAAACATGAAGAAAAAATTTTTGATATTGTCAATCATCTGAATGCCGGTCTGGAACTGGTGACTCAGCAGTCTGATATCAGTGGTATTGATATGGCAAAATTAAATTTACTGGCAGCCAGGAAAGCAAAATCTTCAGTCGCTTACCAGAATGCCCTGGAATATGCAAAAGCAGGAATGCAATTGCTGCAGGAGTTATTGTTACCTGGGGACAGCTGGCAAAGTCAGTACGGGTTGACTTACCAATTATATAAAGAACGGGCGGAGATTGAGTATTTGAACGGCAATTTTCACCAGGCTCAATCCCTGCTGATGCTTATTTTAGACAAGGCCCGCTGGAACCTGGAAAAAGCGGGAATCTACGGTCTTTTAATTGTAATGGCCACGCTGCAAGCCAGGTATCAACAAGCTATAGACATTGGCAGAAATGCGCTCCAACTTTTTGGCATCCACTTACCCCATGAACACTTAATCGATGAAATTCTTAAAGCCAACAGGAAATTACAAAGGAAATTGCATGGTAAAGACATTACGTTACTGCTGGAAGAACCGGAAATGAAAAACCCGGAAAAGCGAGCGGCATTAAAAGTATTATGCGCCATTGGGCCGCTTTGTTATCTCACCAATCATGAATTGATGGCCCTGGTGGCCATGGAAATGGTTAACCTGGCCCTCGATTATGGACAGGCCCCTGAATTGGGATATGCCTACGCAACCTACGGCATGGTCATTGTCATGTATATAGGGGATTATCAACTGGCTTTTCAACTGGGTAAGGCAGCCATTGCCATCAGTGAACGATTCCATGACCTTTCAATGAAATCTCAAGCTTGCTTAATTTTCAATGCCTCCATCAATCATTGGGTGAAACATATCAAAGAGGGAAACGCCATAAATGAGGAAGGGTTTTGTGCCGGCCTGGATTCGGGAGAATTACAATACACCGGCTACCTTCTTATTTATAAAAACCTGCACGCCTTTTACCAGGGTAAAAATATTCAAGATATCCTGGAAAATATCCTTGGTGATTTACGTTTCTGTAAAAAAACAAAGAATCAGTGGTCCATTGACGCCATTACCGGCTGTCAACTGGCCTTGAATAATTTGTTTGGAAAAACAGCAAACCTGCTTTCCTTTGATGGCAAGGATATAACAGAGGTGCGGTATTTAAAGAATTGCCAGACCCATCACAGTTTTTATGCCTTATCATGCTATATGGTACTGAAAGCCCAAATCCTGTATTTATATGGTCATGTTGAGGAAGCTCATCGCTGCATCTCCCGGGCAAAGGAGCTGTCCGTTTTTGTAGCAACCTGTATCCCGGAGACTGACCTTAACTTTTACCAGTCACTTATAATTCTATCACGTTATCCGCATATTGGGGAAGAACAGAAAAAAGAATTTTGGGAATATTTGTCAGTTAATCAACGCCAGATGAAAACCTGGGCAGAGAGCTGCAAGGAAAATTTTTTGCATAAATATCTCCTGGTTAAGGCAGAGATGGCGCGAGTCACCGCAAAGAAATTAGAGGCAATGAATTTGTATGATCAGGCCATTGAATCAGCCAGGGAAAACGGGTTTATTCAAAATGAGGCCCTGGCCAATGAACTGGCGGCGGAATTCTATCTTGAGTTGGGATTAAAGAAAATCGCCAGGCTCTATATGACCGATGCGCTGTATGGTTACAAGATGTGGGGTGCCAAACGCAAAGTACAAGATTTGGAAGCAAGATATCCCCGGTTGTTTCTCGGTGTTTTTGAAGAAAAGGAATTAAAAGTAAAAGAGAAAAGTGAGATAGAAGTACGGGCGGACCTATTTGATTTGATGACTTTTATAAAGGCATCCGCAGCCCTTTCCAGCGAAATTGTCCTGGAAGAACTTTTAAAAAAGATGATGCGGTTTGTCATTGAAAATGCAGGTGCGGAGAAAGGGGTTTTTCTCCTGGCTGACGATGAAAAAGGAACATTGGTCATCGAAGCAATGGCTGCGGTTGACGATAGGGATGTGGAGGTGATGCAGTCCATACCTTTTGAAGACCTGGGTGCCAGGGGTTTACCTCTTCCGCTTTCCCAGGCTATTGTTAATTATGTGGTGCGCACCAGGAAGAATGTTATTCTACATGATGCTGCCCGGGAAGGTCAATTTATCCATGACGGTTATGTAAAGACACAAAAACCTAAATCTGTTCTTTGTATGCCGCTTATGTATCAGTGCAGCCTGATTGGTATTTTGTACCTGGAGAATAATTTAATTTGTGGAACCTTTACAGAAGAGAGGGTACAAATGTTAGATTTGCTTTCATCTCAAATGGCGATTTCAATTGTAAATGCCAGGACACATAATCGTCTTGAGGAGTTGGTGGAGAAACGAACCGCAGAATTAATAATCACCAATAAGACACTTCGCAACGAGATTGCAGAGCGCAGGCAGGCAGAAAAGGAATTGTTGAAAAGTGAACGGCGATATCGTAAGATTTCAGAATTGGCCTCTGATTACATTTATGAAATCAGCGTTAATTCCGAGGGTCAAATGGCGGTTGAATGGATTTCAAAGGGATTCACCCAATTAACCGGTCACACGGTTGATGATGTGAAGTATCCTGACATGTGGAAAAATGTAGTTCATCGCCATGATTTACCAGGGCTTATGCACATGTTTCAGGCCATTTTATCCGGTCAAGCCCGTGGGCATGAAATACGTGTTATTAAACCATCAGGAGATTTAATATGGTTACATATATCCGGTCACCCGGAAAGGGATGATCAACACCGCAATATTATTGGCATCATTGGTGCTGCCAGGGATATTAGCGCACGCAAGAGGCTTGAAGAGCAATTACAGACTGCGGCTTTAACAGATGAGCTTACAGGACTTTACAACCGGCGGGGGTTCTTCACCCTGGCAGAGCAGCAGTGCAAATTAACCGACCGTACCAAACGAGGAATGTCTCTTCTTTACCTGGACCTCGACAATATGAAACAAATCAATGATCGATTGGGGCACAAGAGAGGCGATGAGGCCTTGATGGATACGGCAAATATACTCAAGAATACGTTCCGTAAATCCGATATTATCGGTCGTATCGGAGGCGATCAGTTTGCCGTGCTTTTAACGGAACACTCTGATTTTGATATTGAAAGGATTATTACTACCAATGTGAGGAATAAGTTCCGCATTCATAACCAACAGGGGGGGCGCAGGTATCGGCTTTCCCTCAGCATAGGAATGGCACAATACAATCCCATGCAGCCCTGTTCCATCCGCGATCTGGTGATCAGGGCCGATGCCGCCATGTATAAGGACAAAAAACGACATAAGTATAAGCAAACGCTGCTGCCAGTCTTAATAGAGAAAGAAAAAAAATTTAAGAAACGCAAGCATAAACGTTACCAGGTGAATGACTATTGGTTGAAATTGGATGACCTGGAAAAATTTGAAATTAAAAATATAAGTATTGGCGGATTATGTCTGAAGACTCCTCAAAAGCTTCCCACCAACAATATTTACGACATTGAGATTGCTCCTTCTATTAAAGGCGGGACAACGTTTAAAGGAAATGTGGTCTGGTCTGTATTGGTGGGCAGCGATACCAGGAAGAGGGAAATCAAACCTCAATATGAAGTGGGCATAGAATTTATTGAGCTGGATGACAGC
>WVZO01000624.1 GCA_011772425.1 Candidatus Aminicenantota bacterium | reverse complement strand
CCAGAAGGAGAGTTGGCAGTAGAATAGTTGGGATAAAAGCGGACTAGTGTCGTATCACTTATTAATTGACGGTGCCTTCGGCGACCAAGGGGGCTTTT
The DNA here is from genome assembly GCA_011772425.1 of Candidatus Aminicenantota bacterium. Lineage (GTDB taxonomy): Bacteria > Acidobacteriota > Aminicenantia > UBA2199 > UBA2199 > JAKAGC01. Next base: position 6,789 of record WVZO01000624.1, on the reverse strand, counting down.
TTGAAAAACCGCCCCCCTGGACCCCATAGGCGCTGCATTAAGAATATTGACATATAGGTAACTTTAGTGTATAATATTTCTATGAATAAATCGTACTTAAAAGACGATTGGTGCGTTATAGAAAGCTTTTTGCCCAACAATTGGGAGAAAAAAGCCTATGAACTAGGCGCAATAGTTCGAGAACGCAAAATAACCACCCCACACCAGCTCTTACGCCTTTTATTCATACATTTAGCCACAGGAAAATCACTTCGCACTTCTGCAGCTTACGCAAGGGAGACAAACCTATGCCATATCAATGATACCTCTTTGCTACGACGATTAAGATCCGCCAGTGAATGGCTCAGATGGATGGCTTTTGAATTATTCAAACTTTTTCCTCAATGCCATCTTCCTGAACAATTTACAGGCAAATATCGCATTCGAGTTGTCGATGGCACTGTAATTTCTGAACCCGGCAGTTCCGGTACTGACTGGCGTATTCATTACAGCATAACACTTAAAACGTTAAGATGTGACCACTTCCTGATCACAGGTCCGGAGATCGGAGAATCCTTACAAAAATATCCGGTCCTGCCAAATGATTTCTTTATTGGCGACAGGAACTATTGCCAAAGAAAGGGAATTGTGCATGTTCTTCAAAATAAAGGGCAGGTGCTGGTGCGATTTCATTCTAACAATGTTCCTCTCCTTAAACGAAACGGTAAACCTTTTCCGGTTTTGAAGCATCTCCGAGAATGTCATGGTGATAAAATCGGCGATTGGGATGTTTGGTTCCGACATCCGGAGGATAATCAGCAACTCATTAAAGGTCGCTTATGTGCCATAAGAAAAAGTGAGACAGCAATAGAACTGGCTAAGCAAAAGCTAATAAAGAATGCCAAAAAAAAGGGATACAAATTGCGCCCCAAAACCCTTGTACATGCAGAATATGTAACCATTTTTACTACAGTAAATAGGCATAATTTTAAAGCAGATGAACTATTGTCTTTATATCGAGATCGTTGGCAAATAGAATTGGTTTTCAAGCGGTTAAAGAGTATATTAAAAATTAGCCAACTTCCCAAAGAAGAAGGAGAAAGTTGTATCGCCTGGCTTCATGGTAAGATGCTGGTGGCTTTATTGGCCGAGAGGTTATATCAGGAGGCAGAATTTTTTTCCCCCTGGGGATATCCATTATACGGAATGTTGCGAGGAGCTTGTCAAGGAAAAGAAGACCAAACGGGCTCGCAGTATATGGCGTGAATTTGAATTTTGGGTAATGATGGTTCAACAAGCGGTGGTTCCCAGATTACCAATTCTGAAAGTCATTGATGATTGGGAAGAAATAAAATATTACTTAATGGAGAATCCTCGTCAAAGAAAACTAAAAAGAAAATTATAAATGCCTGTTAATAATACATTCTTAATGCAGCGCATATGCCCCTGGACCCCCGCAAAAACTTTTATTATAGGGTCTTAGTGTACCTTCGTGTAACTTCGTGGCTAAAATGCTAACAAGTATGCCCGAAGGGCACCTCTTTACAAGATCAAACCCAGGAAAACGACAATAATAAATAATCCCAATACGGCAAAAACCAGCTGCTGCGCTGCCGGCCGGTAACGGTCCGGGGTGTAAGTCCCGTCCGACTTGTCCCTGGAAAAAAGTAAAAAAGGATTCTTACCAAACGTCGCTAATTTACCGGCAATCGTAAACGCTTGCCCTTCCACCCAGTCGAAAGAACTGTTCCAGGGTTCTACAATGATCCTGCGCACCAATTTTGCCGGTTTCCGGTAGAACCAATCCAGGTCCAACGCGATCCTGGCTTTTGGATGAATTACCTTTCGCATCAGCCAGAACACCACAAAGGTGAACACCAGGATTTGCACCGTTTCCACCAGGTGATGCATGGTAAAGGGATTCCACTTTACCAGGTGGGGTAACCATACATACAAAAGTTTCGGCGCAATCCCGTGCAGGATGCAGAAGAACGCCACAACCGCCATTCCAATGTGCATGTTTTTGGGTGGAGCAGTGGGTTTTAGCTCTTTGGGTTTTTCCCTGGAATACCAGGTAAAGTAGGGGAGTTTCAAACCTACACTCAAAAAGGTGCCCACGGCAGCCAGGATCATTAATAGATGAGCCCATTCATAATGTGCCTCGCCCGAAATCGCAGCAGCCACGGTCATGGATTTACTGATAAATCCGTTGAACAACGGGAAACCCGAAATCGAGAATGCCGCAATCATATAGAGCCAGAAAGTAATAGGCTGTTTTTTGCCCAGGCCTCCCAGTTCCGTGAGTTTACTGGTACCCGTGGTATGCAGCACCACACCCGCACCCATAAAGAGCAGGGCTTTATATAAAATATGACTGAAAGCATGAGAAACGGCACCGTTGATGGCCATTGCCGTACCGATACCCACACCAGCTACCATGTACCCCACCTGGCTGATAATGTGGTAGGCTAAGATACCACGGATATCATTGGCCAGTACAGCGAAAATCACACCGTAGAGGGTCATGATGGTACCGAAAATTAATAATACTTCCCAGCCGTGGAACATCCGTGCCAGGACGTAAACCGCAGTTTTGGTGGTAAAAGCGCTCAGGAAAACCGCACCGGTAACCGTGGCTTTGGGATAAGCATCCGACAGCCAGGAATGCAGGGGAGGAACCGCCGCATTAATCACCACACCCAGCAGCATAAGCCAGGCAGAGATTCCCATACCCGGATTCATATCTGTGATAAAGATGTCGGTGCCCGGTTTGGAAATATGCAGCAGGATACCCGCAAACAGGAGTCCACCGCCCAATACATGGTAAAGCAGGTATCGGAAACCCGCTCCGTGAGATTCCTTTGTGCGCCTGGCCCAGATCAGGTAAGCGGAAGCCACCGCCATCATTTCCCAGTAGATGAATAAAGTAAAAAAATCCCCGGCAAAGGTCACACCTAGTGCGCCGCCAGCGTATAACAATGCCGCAACTTGCTGTCCCGTCTCTTTTATATGAAAGGCGTAAATACCACCGGCAAAGGCAATAAAGGCAAAAATAATCCCAAACACCCGGCTCAGGTCATCCACCTCACACAGCACCAGCGAATAGTTCATTACTTTCACTGGTGACGAAGACCCATCCGGGAGATTCAAAACCAGGGCCAGGGTACAAAATGTAACGAATACAAACGCAGCAGAACGAATTTTTTTCGGCAGGAACGGCAGCAGCACCGCACCCGCCACCATAACAAACGCAGGAGGAATCATCAACTCACTCATTATAGTAATCCTCTTTTTTGTATACCAAAGGTCCCAGTATTTTTTTTGCAAACAAAATTAACACGCCGCAGCCAATGATACCAAACCATATCCAGAACAGGGGTATTCCGCTCCACCAGTGTGAGGCATGACCCTGTGCTTCACCGTGACCAGCTTCACTCGTTTCACCATGCTCCTGGGCATGTTCATTTTTTTGTTTTTGTATGTGTTCTCCAACCTCAGTGGTGCTGGCGGTCTCATGGTGGCTGGCACATTCAGCGACAATCGACGCAATTGTCAACACAGCCAGGAATGCCACAAACACCCACTGCCATTTATTTAACTTCATCATGGTCAACCCCCTCCCATGATACTTGCCGCAATTTTACCTGCAAGCGTATAGAATTTAAGAAACAGGTCCGGGTAAATACCCAGGAGTAGTGACAAGATTGCCGTGATCACAATGGGCACCACCATGAACATGGGTGCCTCACCTTTACCCTCGAGGTTTTTTCCTTTTTTGAAAAACGCAACATGAACGATAGGAAAGAAGTAGGCCGCGTTCAACAAACCGCTTAAAACAAGAATCCCCAGGGGAACCAGGCTCCCGGATTCGATAGAACCCATTCCCAGGTACCACTTACTCACAAACCCATTGATGGGAGGAATCCCTGCCAGACCGATGGCACCTACAGTAAATGCCCCCATGGTCCAGGGCATGACTTTACCGATGCCGTCCAGTTGGCTGATATTTTCCCTGTGTAGATTGACATAGATAGCACCAGCCACGAAGAACAATGTGATCTTCATGGTGGCATGAAAGGCAATATGCATCATGCCGCCGGTAAAACCTGCAGGAGTTATTAATGCCGCCCCCAGGACAATATAAGAAAGATGACCCACCGTGGAAAAAGCCAGCCGGCGCTTCAAGTTATCCTGGCAAATAGCAATCAATGATGCCACAATAATCGTAAACCCGGCCAGGACCAGGAGAATCGTATTTAAACCGAATTCTCTCATTATTACCGGGCCGAAAACAAATCCCACCACACGAATCACAGCAAAAACACCGGATTTCACCACCGCCACCGCATGCAGCAAAGCACTCACCGGCGTAGGAGCCACCATAGCCGTAGGCAGCCAACTGTGAAGCGGCATAATCGCTGCCTTCACTCCCACACCACCCAGGAACAGGAAAAAAAGCACCACCGCAGTCTGGGGAGTCAGAATACCCTCACCAAACAAACCACCTGCTCTAAAATCCAGGGTGCCTGTCAACTGGTACGTCCAGGCTGAAGCCGCAATCAAAAACAACCCTGCTGTCAGCGTATAAATCAAATATTTCCTGCCCCCGTAAATGGCTTCTTTGGTTTCCTTGTGAATCACCAGCGGGTAAGTGGCAATGGTTAATATTTCGTAAAAAATAATAAAGGTCAGTAAATTGGCAGAGAAAGCAATCCCCATGGTGGCAGATAAACACACCGCAAAACTGGCAAAGTACCTTGTCTGCTTATGCTCAGGTACACCCCGCACATAACCGATAGAATAAAACGAGGTAAAAATCCAGAGACCGGAAGCAATTAAAGCGAAGAACACCCCAAAAGGATCCGCTCGCAGTGTCATCGCGATCCCGGGAAAAATTTCTACGATACTGATTTCCGCTGTTTTATTGGCCAACGCCCCCGGCAGCAGCGACAACACCAGCCCGAATTTGATAAAAGACGCCGCAATGGTCCAAAATTCACGCAGATTCCGGTATTTTGAACTTAACAAAATCAACGGCACCGCAATCAATGATACCAACACAGCCCACAAGGGAATAAAAGAAGCATATGTCTCCGGAGTCGTCATTTTCAGCTCTTTATTTTTTGCCTCCGGCGGCCAGGGGGGCTCTTTTCGAGAAAACCGCCCCCCTGGACCCCCCGCAAAAGCTTTTTATTAATAAAAAGTTTTTGGAAGTCCAGAAACCTTTTTTCAAAAAGGTTTCTGGCCGCCGGAGGCAATAATTTACCAATCATTTCATTCCTGCCGGTATAATATATGCGATAATTCCTTTTACGATAATCGCATTCAATAAACCCAGTACAATCAATCCCACCGCTAAGATCAACGTGGGAACCAACATCGACACGTTTACTTCATCACTCTTGATATCTGCTTCCTCATTTCCGCCCGAATGATGATCGTCATGATGAACGTCTTTTTTCGAGGTAATCGGCCTCATGTAGACCTTCTCTAGGACGCGGAAGAAATAAACCGCGTTTAACAGGCTGCTTATTAAAATCACCACCAGGAAAATCCAGCCCGTCCAACTGGAAGCGGTGCTTTTAATCGTACCCAGGGCCAGGTACCATTTGCTGAAGAAACCCGCCATCGGCGGTAAACCCACCATAGAAAGTGCAGCCGCCGTAAACGCCGCCATGGTCCAGGGCATTTTCTTCCGGATCGAATCTTCCAATTTAAAAATATTGGAGTGGCCCAGTTTAAACCTGAAATTTCCCGCCACCAGAAACAGGCAGGCTTTCATAAAGGCGTGATTGAGGATATGAAGTACTGCGCCCACTAAGCCCATGGGATTGGCCAGTCCGATACCCAGACCGATATAACCCACCTGCGCCACACTGCTGTAAGCCAGCATCCGTTTTAATTCTTTCTGGGCAATCGCCATAATAGAACCGAAAATAATCCCGACAGCCGCCAACCACGTCACCACATTGGCAATAGGAATCGTTTTCGTGATAAAAGAAAAACCGAAAACAAAGAATAATAGACGTATCAGCACATAAGAGGCCACTTTTGTACCTGTGGGGGCAATAATTGCCGAAGACGTGGACGGCGCATACGTATACGCATCCGGCAGCCAACCGTGCAGCGGAAATAACGCCATTTTTATCCCCATACCCAGCACCATCAACGCCAACGCAATCAAAACCGTCGGCTGATCCACATAAGAAGGAAGAATAGCCCTTACATCCGCCATGTTCAAAGAACCCATGGTTACATAAAGGAATCCCACCCCCAACAAGTAAAAGGAAGCAGCAATCGTACCCATGATCAGGTACCTGAACGCCGCCACCGGAGACTTCTTTTCTCCCGACGCTATTAAACCGTACAATGATAACGAGCTAATTTCCAGGAACACATAAAGATTGAATAAGTCACCCGTAACCACGATCCCGTTAAACCCGGCCAACATCAGGGAAATCGCTGCATAGTAAGAAGGAAGTTTTCCCTGAAGTTCATGGGCTGTGATGGTCCTGGCGTGAATCAACACCAGCAGCGCCACCACGTTAATCACCAGCATCACAAACGCCGACAAATGATCCAGTACATATTCGATCCCAATCGGCGGTACCCAGTGACCCAGGTGATAGTGAATCGTCCCGTGATGGATCACCCGGAACACATTAAAAATAGAAATCCCCACCGATGCCACAACCCCCAGTATTAAAGCCGGCCACGCCCAATTGTCCCGTTTCCACGCCACCAGCGGGATAATCAACCCAAAAGCCAAAAACAACAATGGAATTAATACAGGCGAATTAGTTGTCAGAA
>WVZO01000733.1 GCA_011772425.1 Candidatus Aminicenantota bacterium | reverse complement strand
CGACCGCTTCGCGGCCACCCCTCTCAAGAGGGGATTTTTTGGACTGAATGTGGCACAATGAATGAATTAAGTAGAATGACTGACCGTGTATGAAAAGTTTTGCGGGGGTCCAGGGGGCGGTTTTTCAAAAGAGCCCCATGGCCGCCGGAGGCAAAAATAAAAAAAGAGGTGAAAATGAAAGAACGGTTATTAAATGAAGCGAAACGAATTGGCGATCAATTGCTGGAGGAGGCAAAAACCGATGATAACGGGATATACTGGGAAACCATGACCATGGACCTGGACCGCAATATTTCCTTTAAAACAGGTGAAAGCATTTACAGTGGGTCAGCCGGGGTTTCGCTTTTCTTTTTGGAACTTTTCAAACAGGCTCAAGACCAACGGTACATGGATGCGGCAGTCCAGGGGATGAAATGGGTGGTGAACTATTGCGAAAACAACCCGGCGTCATATTATGCATTTTTTACCGGTCGTATGGGGATTTCATACGTCCTGATGCGTATGTATGAATTCACTGGTGAGAGCCGTTATGTGGAGCAGGCACTGGCAACAGCCAAAGCTTGTACTGAGTTTTTGAACCCTGAACATGGGGTGGATGATTTAATTAACGGCACCTCCGGGGCGCTTTTAGGTTTGCTGCATTTGCATGCTGCTGCGGGTGAGGAGTGGATATTGAAGGCTATTGATGCCTATATCAAGCACCTGGTGGCAAGCGCCCATCACGGTCCCAGAGGCCTGTACTGGGACCGTTCCGAAACCGGGATCTCCGGTCTGTGTGGATTTTCCCATGGGGCGGCAGGGATTGGATTTGTCTTCCTGGAGCTGGGTCGTTATTTTCAAAATGAAACCTTTTACAAACTGGCGGAGCAGGCTTTTTTATATGAGCGGCATTTTTTTATGGAATCGCGGTCAAATTGGCCGGACCTACGGAAAGGCATCTATACGGATGAGGATAAAGAAAACCACAAGAAGGCCTTTTTGGAGAACAACCTGGATTTTTTTACCACCGGCGGTGATATGAATGCCTGGTGTCATGGTGCAGCAGGTATTGGGCTATCCCGGCTGCGCGCTTTCCAGTTATTAAACAAGAAAATATATGAAGATGAAGCCCGGGTTGCCATCAAGAAAACCATCATAACAAACGTTGAAACGAATATTCCCGAACCCACGTTTACCCTTTGTCACGGCGGCGGCGGCAATGCCGAATTATTCATATACGCCTATCAAATCTTCAATGATGACCAATACCTGGAACTGGCAGAAAAAGTGGCTGTGAAAGCCATTGATTTCTATGAAAAAAACAAGTTCTTCTTTTCCGGTTTTCATTATGGAGGTGATATGCAAGACAGGAGTTTGTTTATGGGAAACGCGGGCATTGGCTATTTTTATTTACGATTGTTGAATCCCTTTCAAGTCCCCTCCATCCAGGCACCCACAGTGGATGAACCATTTAAACCCGGGCAACCTTTATCTAAAAGTCAATATCCCTTTATTACCATTTCAACGACTGATGTTCAAAAACAATTGCTCCAAAAGAATTTCCAGCGAACGCTGTATTGTTCTGAAAACCTGATCCCGCAAAAATTAGATGCGTTTTTTAGTGAAAGTGCCTACAGCATCGACGCCCCCTCCACATTGATGGAGTCCTTTATCACCTTTATAGCAAACACCATCGACAACCAATCACTGGCACCAGGGCCGAAAGAAATCCTTTCCGATATCTTTGACCTGGAATTGGAGAAACGGCGGATGGATGAAGCCATAAAAAGCCATTCACTGCTGAATATAAAAGACATTGTGCTGAACCAACAGGGCGAGGAAATCATCAAAAAGGCAGGAGATGATAATGCTTTCCTGGAATTGATGCTTCAATTGGAACCGTATGTCCAATTAAAAACGACCCGGTGGAATTGGAACCTTTCCGATCAGGAGGAATGGAAGAAAAATATTAATCAACCGCTGGAATCGGAAGAAGAGGAAGAAGAGATGTGGGCGGTTTTATTAAAACCTATGTCCATGGGGATATTGGAAACTGAATTATCTCCATTTACCTATACTATCCTGGCTGAGTTATGTGAGCCCAATCGAGTGGAGCAAGTGATGCAGGCTACGATTGATGCGTTTGAATCGCTGACCCCGGATCAGGAGACGATGCTGCGAGGAAAGATCATCGATCAGATCAAGCATCTCCTGCTGTCCGGTATCTTAGTGGAAGCAAAACCTGATAAAAAATAGAATTAGAATAGTATTACTATTGCAATTAATTTACGAATCCTTTAAAATGTGGCTTAAAAAATATTTTTACAGGAGGAATTATGAAAAAATTATTTTCAGTGTTAGTGGTAGGGTTGTTATTAATCGCTTTTGCCTGCGGAGGTGGTGGTAAATATGCAGACCTCAAAAATGTATTTGAAGATTACATTGATGCAACGGAAAAATTTTTTGATGGTTTTGAAAAAGCGGATAACGCCGATAAGGTGGCGGCTGCTATCAACGATTATTCGGATGCAGTGAAAAAAATCATCCCTAAAATGAAAGAGATGCAGAAGAAATATCCTGATCTGGGTAAAGAAAAAGATGTCCCGGAAGAATTAAAAGCTACGATGGAAAGGTTTCAGAAAGTCATGGCGAAAATGCCGACATTATTTGGCAAAGTAGCTCAATATGGAACCGATCCAAAAGTGCAGGAAGCCCAGAAAAAATTGATGGAAGTGATGGCGGAACTAAGGTAGAAACCGTTCAGCTTCACCATACAAAACTCAATACTCAACACGACGTACACAGGACAAAAAAAAGATAGATTTCCAGTCCGGCATCCCCTAAAAGGTGCCGGGCTGGAGATGCTTTACTTTTTCTCAGTCTTTTAATAATTTAATTAACCGATGAAAAAAACAGGAAGACGATTTTCAGTCCCCACACCACTGGCTGCACTGGTCGGCTACACGGCAACCGTACTGCTCCTTATCTATTGTTTAAAATACATTACCTTCTTATCTGCGCCTATATTTTTCGCTTTTATTATTGCCTATTTATTTAATCCTGTGGTCACTCACCTGGAAAAAAAGACCCGCTTTTCCCGGGGTGTGGCGGCCGGGTTGGTGATAATAATTTTAGTCTTTTTTTTCACTTTCGCGCTGGTGAATTTGTTTCCTTATATGGTGGACCAGTTAAAAATGGCAGCGGTTAAATTTCCCCAAACCCTGCAGCAATTCTCCCAAAAGATAAAAGTCATCAGCAATTACATTAGCAATAATTTTTCCGAGTACGTGGGAAACATTGACTTGATGGGCAAAATAGAAGAAATACTCAGAAACCTGCTGACCGACCTTTCCACTATACTGGTGGCTGCGTTTTCCAGCTTATACGGTCTTTTACTTGCCATCCTCTATATGGTGTTTATCCCTTTGATCTCCTACTACTTCATTAAAGATGCCAAAAAAATAGAGCGAATAATATTCGGATTAGTGCCCACGCGTTTCAAAGAAGACGTGAAGCAGCGGCTAAAACGGATGGATGTTATTCTTTCCTCCTTTATCCGCGGGCAGGCCATTGTCGTACTTATCCTGGCGACTCTTTACTCTGTGGGTTTAAGTTTAATCGGCTTACCTTTTGCCATCCTCATCGGTATAATGGCCGGTATCGGGGATATCATCCCCTACTTTGGAACCGTTGTGGGACTCATTGTCTCATTAATCGTCGGATTTACCCATTTCCAATCCATTGAAAAATTGCTCCTGGTGATTCTCATATTTGCCATTGTAAAAGGAAGCGAAAATTGGTTTTTTTATCCCAAGATTGTGGGAAAAGAAGTGGGGCTGCATTTTGTCTGGGTGTTGGTTTCTATCGTGATTTTTGGGAAGTTCTTCGGGTTCTGGGGTCTCCTGGTTGCCATCCCCAGCGCCGCAGGGTTTAAAATGCATATCAATGATTTAATCACACACTACAAAAATTCCCATTTCTTTAAAAAGGAGACGACATCCCCTCCCTCTAAGAATCCAGTTAATAAAAAGGGAAAAAATGAATCATTATAAAAGCAAAACTAAAACCACAACCTTCCTGGTTATTGTCTTTACGTTAACATTGACGTTAACACCGCTTATCTTACCTGCCGCATCCGAAACCAAACCTACAACCGCAGCAGCACCCACCGTGGTAAGTACCGGTCATGACAGGGACTTTACCATTATGACCATCCCGGTGGAAGTTAAACTGCCAACGGCTGTCGATGTGGATACCCGGTCTATTGTTGTTGATGAAGCGGTCAAAAGGCAATTGGATTACCTGTTGCAAATCCCGGGATATGTGGATGATATCAATCGCACTGATTTTTTTAAACCCTACAATTACGGGTTAAAGGAAAAAATCGCCGCGCTGCTTAACCAGGCTGCAGACATCGAACCGGATGACTGCCATAAACGATACTTAAATGAACTGGCAAAGGGCGTCCAGGAAGACACCTTTTCTACCATTGTGCCGGAATGGTTCAACCTGGAGAAAAATAAAATCGAAATCGTTTTTCTACCAAAACAAAAGCATCTTCAACGGCTGCTTTTTCTCACACTATATGTTCCCATTGATTGGTCTGGTATTAATTTCCATGAGCTGGAGCCAGCACAGCAGTTACAATTAAAAGGCCTTCAACCCGGCGATGATGCTGAATACAAGATTTTTGACACACTCGTTTACATGAATGATGAAGAACAGACCTGGAGGTTCGAAGAGTTCACCAGGCGATTTGACAAAATGCAAAATAACTTACCTTTTCGGAGAACTCCGGTAGTTCCTTATACAGCCCAGGCACCGTCGATAAAAATTGCCCGGTTGGTTTATTCGTCTATTCCCCATAAGGTATGCCTGGTGTACCCCTCACCGCAAATGTTTCATCTTTACCAGGATTATCCGCAGCGCCAAACATTTAAAATTGTCATTTTTAAAAATCTTATCGATGCATATGTGGAATGCATTTTAAAACCTATCAGCCAAAGGATATTGGTAGACACCACGGTTTATGTGGAAACAGATACGGATGCGAATAAGAGAAAAAGGGATAAGGGTACTGCGGTTACTGCCAGAGCCTCGCTAATACCGGTAAACGTAGACAGCGATTCGTATCTCTCAATCCTGGTGCTGCACAAAATAGCCCACCACATGGGACCTATATTCTCCCTTCGCCCCAAAGTAGATAAAAGTTCCACCGGGAAAACCAAAACCGCCAGTCCATCCAATCAAGAAATGGCTCTATATTTATACTCAGACCTCATGGGACCTACATTTCTTACGGTTGAGGAGTTAAAGTCCAGGGCAGTAGCACTTCACCAAATACCACTATTAATAGAAGAAGGATTGATTCCCAGGAGAAAACAAATTACCATTTACGCCACATACCTGGTTTCATTGGTAGAGCGGTTGAGAAAAGCTCCTACATCTGCAAACCTGTTAAGTAGAGCGGATATGGTACAATTCAATTATCTCTTAAAAAAAGGCGCGATCTTTTTTAATATCAATTCTAAAAAATTATCCATGCAATTGCCCCTTTTTCAGGCCAGTATCGAAGAATTAGCAAAGATAACGTTAGAAAGGTCTTCCACTTTTTACCAAATACTTCAAGAACACGGGCAATTAACCTCAGAATTAACAGAAATCTTAAACAACCTGGAAGATATCCCCACAAAAACAGAATTTCAATTGGAAAGTTGGAATGATGGAGGCTAAGGTGATTTAAAAATGGATACAAGTACAAATACCGGTACAAGTACGGACAATTTTAGGACAAAGCTTGGGTTTATCCTTGCCGGCCTGGGCATGGCAGTTGGTGCCGGGAATATATGGAGATTTCCCCGGGTCGCCACCCAATACGGCGGCGGTGCGTTTATACTGGCATGGGCGATATTCTTATTCCTGTGGTCCCTCCCTATCCTGATGATCGAATTTGCTATGGGTAAAAGCTCAAAAAAAGGACTGGTGGGGGCGTTTAAAGAATTTGTCGGTGAAAATTACAGTTGGATGGGTTCCTTTGTAGCCTTTGTGGCCACTGCCATCATGTTCTATTATTCGGTAGTCACCGGTTGGATCCTGCGCTATTTTTTCTTCTTTGTATTCAACAGCGCCAAAAACATGGATACCAACAGCGTATGGGAGAGTTTTGTTTCCACCAACTCCCTGCAAACCTTCTGGAACGCCCCGGTTTTTTACCAGTTTATCTCCCTGCTGCTGACTTCCCTGATCGTCTATTTTGGCATTGCCAGGGGCATTGAAAAAGCCAACCGCTTTTTGATCCCCACCCTGTTTATCCTGCTGCTCTTTGCCATGGTCAATGTGATTTTTCTCCCCGCCTTTGGCAAAGGCATGAATTATTTGTTCGACTTCAAGTTGAGCCAGTTTGCCAATTATGAAGTCTGGTTAAATGCCTTAACTCAATCGGCCTGGTCTACCGGTGCCGCGTGGGGGCTTTTGTTAACCTATGCGGTGTATGCCTCAAAAAAAGAAGACATGGTGGTCTCTTCTACGGTCATTTGTCTGGGCAATAATTCTGCATCATTGATCGCCGGTATTATCATTGTTCCCACTATCTTTTCCTTTCATACGGCTGCCCAGAGTATGAAAATAATGGCAGAGGGAAATGAAGGCATAGCCTTTATCCATTTGCCGCTGTTATTTCTGAAAATGCCTGCTGGTCAATTTTTGATTGTGATCTTTTTTCTGGCACTTTTCTTTGCCGCGGTCTCGTCACTGATAGCGATGCTGGAGTTACCGGTACGCATCCTCATGGATTTCGGCATGAGACGAAAGAGGGCCATCATTCTCATTGCCGCTGCAGCATTCTTGTTGGGGCTGCCCTCTGCTTTTGATATCCGGGTGTTTAAAAACCAGGACTGGGTCTGGGGACTGGGGCTGATGCTCAGTGGACTGTTTTTTACTATTGCCGCCCTGAAATTCGGTGTTGACCGCCTCAGGAAAGAAAAAATCAACCCCTTTTCCAGTGTCAAATTAAACAAAGGATTTAACTTTATTGTTAAATATGTGATCCCTGTCGAGTTTGTCATAATGCTGGGATGGTGGTTTTATCAAAGTATCGGCTGGGGCAAAGGCGGTGCTTTTTCTATTGCCAACCTCTCCATATTTGAGCAGTTTTCAGTAGGATCTACGTTGTTCCAGTGGGGGATCATCCTCCTGGTATTTATCCTGTTTAATAAGAAAATCGTGAGGTTTTTAAAATAATGAGTGTATTTGCGATTATTTTTGCGGTAGTGATACTTTCCCTGTTTTGGGGAGGGTTTGTATTCATGCTGTTTTACTCGCTGCGATTAAAATCGAAGCAAGAAAAGTCTTGACTTTTCTTAAAAATCATTACCCTCACTTACTCCTCTTGGTATCCTAGGAGGGATAGTATATTCTCTTTGAGAACATAGTACCTTCTAGCGACGGATATAGCACCTTCTCGATGCGGACATAGTATGTTCTCAGAGTGAAGAAGATGCCTCCGCCCTGGGAGTTTAAAAAAAGTGCAACGTTTTCTTTATCTCCTTTTACCCTCATGGACCAACAGGGCCGGGTCTAATCCAGGGGAAAATTGGATTGACAGTTGACAAAAAAAGGGTGTTCAGTTATATTAATAGAGGAGAATGAAATGATTAGTGAAATGAAAGATAATAAGATACACCTGGTGTTTGATATTGGTGAGTATGATCCAGAAGTGATTGACTTCCTCACATTTCTGGAAATCACCTCGAAAAGTAAGGCCACAGATGAAGATATAGAAGGATTATCCGAAGAAATAAAACGAAATTGGTGGGAAGAGAATAAAAAGCGTTTCCTGGGAGAAGATGAAAGCGGTAATTGATACAAACATAATTTTCTCATCTCTTCTAAAAAGGCAATCTAAGGTAACCCGGTTTCTCTTGGATCCCTCAAATGAGTTATACTGCTGCAATTATTCCTTTGCTGAATTGTTTAAATATAAAGATAGAATCGAAGAATTGTCCCAGTTAGATTTTGATGATATCATTGTTTTAATGAAGGTTTTGTTTTCGAAAATCCGTTTCATTCACCCATTTAAAAAATCCTTCCTATTCCATGTTCTTAATTCTTTATGAGCAATAAGATGATGAGGTTATCTATTTCGCTTGTATTCCCTTATAAACCTCTCCCCTGCCCTCGTCAAATAATAAATACGTGCCCCCTTATGTGTATCTTCCATTCTTGAAATAGAGCCAATTTTTTCTAAATTATCCAGGTCATCATACAAGAATTTTCCGTTTGTTATTTTAAATTCTGCTGTATAACCCGACACTACTAGACTACTAAATGCTCCATCTTGCTTAATTTCAATAATTTTTTGTCCACCCGAATCAACAAAGGTTTCCAGTATATGTATGGCTTGCTCTGACAGTACAGCTTTGGGCCGTATGGCATGGGCAAAAGCTCCCGCCAACAAATTGTAATCCATTCATTCCTCCTTTATAGGGGACGCAAGGGCGCACCTCTTCCATGTCTCCCTTTTATCCCCTGTTTTTCATGCTGTCTTCTGATTCGGATGGGACCATAGATATTCCCGAATTTCCAGGTTCATTCGGTCAAGTTCGGCAAGAAAACCGCCAACTGAGAGGCGATAGTTCTCCGGGTTGTTCTCGACTTCCCGAAGATGAACCACCTGCTTCTGTAGGCGTGCTATCCTCTCAAGGGTAGTGTTAAATTCTTGTTCGTTGTTAATCATAAGAAATCACCTCCACAATCCCCCGTCTTTCGCCATTTCGTTTACCTTACCAGAAGGCGACGGCGTTATCTTCTCCTCCGAAAGCAGCCATGCGTCTTACCCAGAATATACTTGCACCTTCATAATTCTGAGCAGGCATATGGTTGAAAATAATAGCAGCTTCGCCCTTTACCTTTCGTACATCAAATGTATCATCCATTAGCAGGAAAATGTCAACGTCTTTGGGGGAAATCTTAGTGGTAACAAAGGAACCGAAAATGATAAACCGGCCAACTTTCCCGGTCTGGTTTGCCAGTGAGTAGATACGTTCCAGACGTTGCGCAACCATCGCACGTTGGAAGCTACCTCTGCCGAAATGGTCTATTACCTCAGCCAGAGTAGCAGGGTGAATTCCAATAGGTAAGTCACCACTTTCATTGAATTCCGGCCATTCTTTCATAGTGTTATTATATTCCAAGTTTCACAATTTTTCAAATTCTCATAAGAAACTCAACGGCCAAGAAAAGGTGTCAGGCAAAAACCGCGCCACCCCCCACGATCTTAAGGGCAAGTATCATGCCATTGCCGTCCCCTCGTTCCGCTAGACATAATCGGAGATTATGTCANNCCCAACTTGAACTAAAGGGGGGGCCCTCCCTGGCTTGAACTTAGTGAATCGCGGCGTTTGGATTTGCTTAGGTGCGTTAACCTGGAATGGAGCCGTTTTTAGCTCTTGCCCGCCCACCCGCCCGGAACTAAATTACCTTTTTTTTGCTCCTTACCCGGACCTGTCCAGGGCAAGCTTTTATCTTGTATCTGATGGCCATCACCGGCACCCGGTGTAAAAAGAACACCGGTAGCCGGTCATGGCCATATCTTTATCTTAGCTCTCTGCCCTGGCCAGCACCGGGTAGAGCTTAGGCTTAAACTAAAGAAAACAGCGGCTAAAGGAAAAAAGGAATAAGGCGGTTGAAATAATGATGTATAGGATTCTATTATTGCTTATTTACTGCTCATTTCAGAACCGCCCACAATTTATACATAAGATTATTCCTTTGCCCCATGATATTTTGTTTTCTGTTATGTGAAGCAATTTGTTACCGTTAGGATGGGGATTTTTGCTGGAAACCAAGCACAAAGTCAACAAAACGATACACAAAAGATACCTTATGTGTAGCGATTTGTTAAGGGATTTCTTAATTATTTAAGAAAAGGATCCAAATACTCAAACCCTTCTATTTTTCTTTTGAATAAATTTCTCCTAAAGCATAGGATGCTGCTGCTTTATAACATACATCAGATTTTTCATCTTTTAGAACTTTAATAAGCAATTCAACAGCTTTTTCTGACTTTATTTCTCCTAAAGCATAGGCTGCTGCCGCACGGACAAAAAAATCATCATCTTTCAGAGCTTTACTAATTGGCTCAACAGCTTTCTCTGACTTTATTTCTCCTAAAGCATAGGCTGCAAACAAGGGGACAGGATAATCGTCATCTTTCAGAGCTTTAATAAGCAGTTCAACAGCTTTTTCTGATTTTATTTTTCCTAAAGCTACGGATACTTCTGAAAGGACAGGATCATCTCTATCTTTTAGAGCTTTAATTAGCCATTCAATAGCTTTTTCTGATTTTGTTTCTCCTAGAGCTCTGACCGCAGCGATACGGGCACTTATATTTCCATATTTTAGAACCTGTATAAGAGATTCAAGAGTTTTTTCTGATTTTATTGCTCCTAAAGCTTTGGCTGCTGAAATACGGACAGAAGAATCTTCATCATTTAGCGCCTGTATAAGAGGTTCAATAGCTTTTTCTGATTTTATTTCTCCTAAAGCTTTGGCTGCTGCCGCACGGACACGAAAATCTCCATCTTTCATAGCTTTAATAAGTGGTTCAACAGCTTTTTCTGATTTTATTTCTCCTAAAGCCTTGACTGCTGCCGCACGGACACGAAAATCTCCATCTTTCATAGCTTTAATAAGAGGTTCAATAGCTTTTTCTGATTTTATTGCTACTAAAGCCAATGCTGCTTCTTCTCGGACATGACGATTTTCATCATTTAGACCCTGTAGGAGCGGTTCAATAGCTTTTTTTGATTTTAATTTAACTAAAGCTTCAGCTACTATCTTATAACGTAAAGAAAAATTTACATCCTTAATATATTTAAAAAAAGGTTCAATGCGTCTTTCAACTTTTGATATTCTTTCTAATTCTTTTGAAAACACATGATAATGGAAAGCCGTTAGAGCCTTAATAAGCGGTTCTACAGCTTTTTCCGATTTTGTTTCTACTAAAGCTTTAACGGCTGCCTCAAAGACAAAGTAATTTTCATCTTTTATAGCTATAGCTTTAATAAGCGGTTCTACGGCTTTTTCTGACTTTATTTTTCCTAAAGCCTTTGCTGCCTCATAACGAACTCTAATATTTTCATTCTTTAGAGCCTTGATAAGTAGTTCAATAGCTTTTTCTGATTTTTTTCCCCCACATCCCAAAAAAAAGTTCAATAACCAAAAAAATACTAAAATAACTATGCCAATGGATTTTATTTTTTTGTTTGTCACCTTCATTTCTTAAAACCTTCCATCTAATTATACCATTTTCTTTATTTTTTTTCTACGACTGCAAGATAACTTGTAATTATTGCTTTTACTTCGGATAATTTTCAATTAAGGAAAAGTTGACAATCAAAGAAATCCTGCAAAAAGCTCCTGGAATTCTTTTTTGGGATTTGGGATTTGTAATTTCCCCCTTTGGGGGCTTGATCTCTCCTACCGCACGGGCACTATGAAAAACCTATTGATTTTCTTTAAGTTAGCTCTTATGGGGGGTCAAGAAAAGATTTTTTTTTGAACCTGTTGTTATTTTTTTCCTGATATTATAAAATTACTTTTCATGAATCCTCCAGGGATAAAAAGAAAAAGGAGACTGTGATGAACCTGGTACAAATGTTGAAGAAAGAACACATATTTATCGCGGACACCTTTGATGATACCGACAGCTTCTATGCGGCTTACTCCTTATTCTTAAAGGAAAAAGGTATCATCAAGGATCACGATCAAGTTAAGCGGTTATTTATCAAGCGGGAAGGTGTACAGTCCACAGCTATCGGCAAGGGTGCAGCAGCCCCTCATATATTTTCCCATGAATTTTCCCAATTCATTTTCTCTGTGGCGTTAATCAAAGAGGGGCTCGATTTTAAAGCACCGGATCAAGGAATGGTTTTTTTTGTTTTTTTGATCATGAGCGATGATAGGGATGTGGGACTGCATCTGAAATCATTGGCCCATATTGCCCGGTTGGTTCGCACGACTGATGTGATAGAAGAGGTAAAACAGGCCAAAGATGCAGATGACATTTACCGGATTCTCAAGGAAAACGAAGAGAAAATTTAATGAAGCTGGCTGTTCTGATTTTAAACAAAGAAGAAGAACTGGAAACACTGCTGGAAGGGTTTATTGAAATCGGTATTTCCGGTGCCACCGTCATCGACTCCATGGGGATGGGTCATATTCTTTCCTCTGATGTTCCCATATTTGCTGGCCTGCGTTTCATGTTCACCGGGTCCAGACCTTACAACAAAACTATCCTGTCCGTGATTAAAGACGAAAAAATCGAACCCCTGAAGGAATTAACGTCCAAAATCCTTGGACCCATGGATAAAGGCGGCAGCGGTATTTTGTTTTTCCTGGACCTGAGCGAAGTGATAGGATTAAAACCCGAAATTGCCTAGGGTTATCAACCAATAATCCCTTGTAAAATGTGAAAGTAAAAGGTAAAAGTGAAAACTTTAATTGCTTTCGGAATCTTACTGGCAGCCGGCTTCCTGGGAGCGGTAAAACTTTTTCATCGCCTGGAAGTCTCTTCACCGTTCTCTTACCTGTTTTATTCCGGGACTGTTTTTATTTTTTTCGGTCTGGTAATCGGTGAAAACGGGTTTAACCTGATCTCCAGGGAAATCATCCACCACCTGGACCCCCTGATTAATTTCTCCCTGGGCTGGGTGGGATTTATTTTCGGCTTCCAGTTGGAATTGAAATTCCTGAAACGGGTCTCCTGGACCTGGTATCTCAACCTGGCAGCTACTTACTTTACCGTTTTTTTTGTTGTATTTTTCCTCAGTTTTTTCACGATCCGGTATTTTGCCGGGGAGTCTATCAGGGCCACCGATATTATCATTGGGTTCTCCCTGGTTCTGGCAATTATCATACCTGAAAGTTCCGTGTCTTTTGTGGTATGGAGTTCGAAGTTTTTTAAACAGCATTTTAAACAGGTTCGCTTGTGTTCTTTTATTGCATCTTCCGATAATTTTTTTCCTATCCTGGTAACGGGAATTGTGTTTTCCCTTTACCGGTATAACCCGGAGCTGCATGAAATCACCTCTATCGCCGGGGTCAGGTTTTTGATCTCTTTTGCTATCCAGCTTGGAATCGGTATCCTGTCCGGCCTGATTCTGCATTTCTTATTAACGCGAATTCAGGAGAAACTGGAGATTTCCGCTGTGCTGCTGGGAGTCATATTTTTTATCTCCGGTCTGTCGTTGATGTTTAACTATTCTCCTTTGTTTGTGGCCATGATTACCGGTGCTGTGTTTTCCAATCTGACACGGCGGCATTCCTATTTCTTAAAAATCATTAATCCCACAGAAAAACCTATTTATTTAATTTTTCTTGTTTTTTTAACGATTCATAAAGCAGAATTAGATATGGGGCTGGTGCTGCTGGCGGTTATTTTATTGGCGGCAAAACTTCTATCTAAGGGCATGGTGTTTAAGGCATTGAACCTGGTCAAACCGGACCGGTTTGATACATCGTCATATTTTTCCTATATCCTTCTTCCATTGGGCAGTATTGTGCCTGCCATCATTCTGGATCTGTTTATTGCTTTCCCGGATAAAAACACCCGGAAAATCGTAGGTATTTTCATCTTTTCTCAACTTTTCCTGGAGTTGTTTGCGCCCGCGGCTATTAAAATTGCCCAATATCACCTGGAAAAAAAAGACCTTAACAGCATTAAAGGACCGAAAACATGATCAATATCCTGATTTTAGTGTTTATCATTGCCCTGGGAATGGTGATCAGGATATTTTTCCCCCTGGGGAGTTTTGAAGCTGCCGCCACCTATGCCCTGGGTATTCTAATGTTGTGTGGGTTTATCAGCGGCAATTTGGTCAAAAAAATCAAATTTCCCGCGGTTACCGGTTATATCCTGGTAGGACTCCTGGTGGGGCCTTTTGGGTTGAAATTGATCACTGCCGGTAATGTCCGGGACCTGCAATTGTTAAACGGCCTGGCCCTTTCAATTATTGCTCTCACCGCCGGCGGGGAAATCAAGCTTTCCGGATTAAAGCAAAACTTTAAAACCATCAACTATATACTGGTGTTCCAGACGCTGTTTATTGTGACAGGTATTACGGTGTTGATTATTTTGCTAAAGACCTTCATTCCTTTTTTCTCAGACCCCGCTAACTTTCCGGGTTTGAGTTCTATAATTGCAGCCGGTCTCCTGGTGGGAATTATTTCAACGGCTTCTTCACCCTCCACTACCCTGGCAGTAATCGTGGAATGCAAAAAAAAGAACCTGATGACTCAATTGATCTTAAGCATTGTCATGCTTAAAGATATTGTTATACTATTCCTGTTTGTCATCGGCTTGAGTATCTCCAGGACACTGGTGGGTGGTTCTGATTTTAATACCGGGAATTTGCTGCGCATTTTCCTGGAAATTTCCGGTTCGTTAGTGGTAGGAATCGTTATCGGGTTTATTATTGTGCTTTACCTCAAATTTGTAAAAAAGGATTCCATCATCTTTATACTGACACTGTGCTTTTTCGGTTATGAGATCTTCGAGCCTCTCCACCTGCATCCTTTATTAATTATGATGATTGCCGGTTTTGTGGTGGAAAATTTCTCTTCCGAAGGTCAGACCCTGATCGACAACCTGGAGGCGATTTCACCGCCGGTGTACATTATATTTTTTACATTAACCGGTGCAGCCATTAATATTACCTATCTCAAGACCCTGTGGCTGCTGACGATTTTAATCGTGGGGTTCCGGCTCCTCTTCAAATACCTGGGCACCTATAGCGGGGCTAAGGTCGCAAAAGAAGAGAACTTCATAAAAAAACACATGTGGATGGCGTTTGTTTCCCAGGCCGGGTTGTCGCTGGGCATGGCTAAAATCATAGAAAATAGCTTCAGCATGTTTGGGGGAAAAATCTATACATTAATTGTATCCGTGATTGTAGTTAACCAAATCATCGGACCACTGCTGCTCAAATTTTTCCTGGATATGCCCGGTTGCAATGGAAAGGAGCCACGAAGTTACACGAAGAAACGCGAAGGAATAAAAGAAGAGAAGAACGTCAGAAGGTCATAGGGTCAGTAGGAAGTAAGAAGTAAGAAGTAGGAAGTAAGAAGAGAAGGTGGTGATAAAGGTTAGCGACCGATCCGGCGCAAGTGGTATCCTTTGATTAATGGGATTTTTTCTTTAAAATTCATCGTTTTAAGGAAGTTGAAATAATCAGAGGCTTTTAGATTGTGATTCTTAAAGACTTGTTGAAGGGTTGGGCTTTCATGAAGGATTTCTGAAAAAAAGTATACTGCGGTCCCGTTTTCTATTTCCCGGAGGATTCGTTGACGAATCTCTTCCAGAGATAGGCCTTTGCCCAGCATCCAATCCAGGATAAAGGTTCTGCGAAGGGCAAAATAGGGAATATATATTTTATTATGAATTGAGAGTTCTGTACCGCAGCCACCGATAACGATAATGGATTGGGGTGGGGTGGTTTTGGCAACAGCTTCTGCTGCCTGAAAATTGACATTGTTTTCCAGGTTGTTGGCAGGTAAAATAGAAGAATAAAAGTTTACGCCTCCTACCACCAGGATTAGGGTAATGGCAATTACACGCACTGTTATTGGAACGGTTTTAGTCTTTTTTTGAGTGAACCTGGCCACAGATGCGACAAGGAGAATCAGCAGGGGGAGGATCACATTTAATTTGAATTCGATATTGCGGTGGTCCCATAGAGAGAAAAACACAAAGTAAGGCAGCATCCAGAGTCCCAGCCGGTAATAGTTTTTTCTTTCTTCATTTTTGCAGCATACAAAGCCGTGGACTACCAGGACCGCGGCAGCCAGGAATAATAGCATTGAAAGCACAACCAGAACCGGTGACGTGGGGAATAATATACCGTGGGCTACTGATTTTAACGATTCCCACGGGGCGCTTATTGAGAAACCGCTCCAGTAACTAATCTTGTAACCTGCCAGCACATCCCGGCCCAGTAATTGGTTCTTGTAGAACTGGATCAGGTTGATGTTACTGACCCAGGCAAAAATTGCCAGTTCCAGCAATAGTAAAACAGCGTAAAAGGAAAAGAATTGGAATATTTTTACAAAGGGTTTCTTTTCTACGATAAACACCAGTAGAATGGAAATGGCGATTAGCCCGTTGGTGAGGTGAAACCCGGCAGCCAGGGCAAAACAAGCGGCTGCTGTCAGTGCATGAGTCCAGCGATGGGAATTTTCGGGTTTAAAGAACAATAAATAAAAACCGGCAGTGATGAAAAAGAGGCCGGTTATATGAACTTCTGCTTCTACCGAATAGTACCAGATGCCGTAGCAGGCAGCTATTAGAATCATTCCGATCACCTGGAAGAATCGTTGGTCTGTTATTTTCCGGATCATTTTATAGGAGAGCCAGAGGGTTAGCAGGCCGAAGAGCAGTGAAAACAGTTGGAGGTGAAAATACTCCAAAGGGTTGTATCCCAGGGTTAGGTTCAGAGCTTTATATAGGAGGTAATTGACAGGCATATACAGGGGGTGTTGGGGTTGTTGGATGGTTTGCAGGTCGTTTTTCATGAGGCCGTAGCGCAGGTAGTGGCTGAAGACGGTGCCGTCGAAGTCGTAATTTACCGGGAAGAATGTGAGGTAGATGAGGCAGATGCCCAGGATGGCGAGGGTTATTGTAAGTTTTTCCGGCCATTTAAAGGATAGTTTTTTCATTTTTTAATTTTAAATGTTTGCAGTTTTATTTGCAACCCCGCGGCCCCTGTGCGGTACGAATTGGATTTTCCGCATCCGTCTGCCAATTCAATGGATTTTGTATAATATATTGACGAATATTATTAAACGATTTTTCATCACGAATGATGTGATCGTAATAACGGGATTGCCATTGAAAGGGAATATTGTTTTTTTTGGCATATTTTGTAACGCCGATTTTATATCCTCTAACAATTGATGCCAAATTTTTGGATTGGGGACCAAATCGATTGCCTGATGATGGAGGTGATGGTGGTGGTGGTAGAGACGCAAAATTTTGCGTCTCTACAATCCACGAAATATTTTGCGTTTTTACCGGGTCATTGATAATGATAATGCCATGGATATTGCCAAAATAACAATCCTGATTTTTCGTAACAATTGTTACAAAATATGCCCCAGGGGAAGAATAATCCCAACCTTTTAACCTCGTGGATTCAATACGATATTTGTTTTTAAATAACCTCATTTCATCCCTCTTCAACGATTTTTATATCTTCTTCTCTTCTCAACCTCTCAACTTCTTTATCTCTCCTATGATAACCCGTTTCCTCGATCATCTTCTTTGCCATGCTGAAATGGTGGTCTGCCTCTTCGGTCTTCCCTTCAGCAAGGCACAACCGTCCCGCTTCCAGGTGATAGTCGCATAGATGCAGGTACATACTGCCCGTTCCAGCGATCTCTTTTGCTTCGTTCAGGTCAGCCCACGCTCGATCATACTGCCTTTGCCACCGGAAGAATTTTGCACGGGCCAGTAGGCCGTAGGGGAGATCGTCCTGACTTCCTGCTTTCCTCAGACCTTCCACGGCCTTATCCAGTAAATTCGCTGCTTTGGTTCGGGCAGCCTGTCGTTCCCTTTTATCCCTCTCCTTTTGTGCCGCCATCATACAGGCCCGGCCTGCTATGAGATGGTCCAGGGAGACAGTTAAAAGGGAATATGAGTCCATTCCCCATAAAGATAATTTTTTCCGTTCGTTCCAGCACCTTCATGTATTTCCCCTGCCCCAGCAGAAGGTCGCTGAATAGGTAGCCAGGGATACCGTAAAGAAAGTGAAACGACGGCTGCCGCTCCTTTTGCATCTCTTCTGCTTCCCTGAACAGTCGCTCTGCTTCTTTCGTTTGCCCCGCCTGGTGCAAGGCTCCCGCAAGTTTTGCACGTTTGCTTTCTTTTTGGGAATCAGAGCCACTGCGGTCCGCATAGGCCACTGCCAGCTCACCATAATGCACCGCCTCCCGGATACGGCCCAGCGTAATCATCAGTTCACACAAGTTTCCGGCATTGATGGCGGCATTTTTCCAGTCTTTTTGTTTAACCCGCATATCCAACCCCGTCTGCATAGGCTGGATGGCCTCAATGAGACGGCCCAGACCCCTCAATCGGAAAGCGGCCCAATTAAATAGCGCGGCTTTAGATTCCTCTTCCAACCCGGCGGCTGGCCGGCTCCAGGGGATCTCAAAAAAATGTGACAGTGCAGCCAGGGCCGCGCCGTAAGCGCCCAGTTTATGCGTGATGTATGATTCTTCATCGTTGCGCATTACTCTTTCATAATACACCTTATCCAACACTTCCTGGTGTAGTCCAGCGCGGCATCCGTGGGCAATGGCGGCAAAGAGGGGTTCCATCTCCTCTAAGGTATCCGGCAACTCTTTCTCCGGCAGGGCTCGGTAATATCTGTACAAACACAAATTGGCCGCTTTCCAACCGCCAGGGTTTTTCCTCTCCAGTTGCTCGGCATAGTGCTCCCGCACCAGTGGATGGCAGTCCAGCACATCCGGCTTTTGCAGGTCCTTCTTCGCCAACAGGCTGGCGGTCCTGAGATTGTCTAAGGCAAACTGCCAATCATCTTCGGACAACTTTTGAAATTTATCCGTTACACCAGGAATGGACGGGACTTCTCTTAATGCATCCACGGCACCCTTTTCCACGGGCCGGTCGAACAGGCCCATGATGCGCAAAACATTAAGTTCCGGCGATTCTTTCAACCAAATTTCATAGGCTTGCATCACCCGCTGTGCATGGGCATCGCGGCCACTTAAAGAAGGAATTTTATCTCTTTTGCGGATATCACTGTCATAGGCTTTTTTAATATACTGCCCCAACAGGGTCAATGCCAGCGCATGCCCTTTATACTCTTTCACGGCTTTTGTCATCTCTTTTTCCGAACCCGTCACCTCCAGCCCCTTCAACAACTGCATACCCGCCTCTATTGAAAGATGTTCCAATTCCATTTCCTTTACTGTATATTCCTTTTTATGGGCCAGATCGGTTACGGGTTCGCGGGAGGTGATCACGCACAGCCCCGGGTGCCCGCCTGCCAGTTCCTTCAACAAGGTTTTCAATCCCTGGTCTTTTAATTTGCCGTCAAACCCGTGCACTTCACCGGGCGGGTATTGCAGCGGTTCCATACCGTCCAGGATCAGCAGTGTCCGTTGTTCCCGAACCAGCCGTGCCAGTCGCCTGCCTTTTTCCACGGCAGACCCATCTTC
>WVZO01000300.1 GCA_011772425.1 Candidatus Aminicenantota bacterium | reverse complement strand
ATTACCTTTTCCTGGTGGTACTGTTGGTATCCACGGTATTTGTATTTCTCCGCTGGTCCAACATCGCCCTTGCCAATGCTTCGGCCTTTGGCGCCGATACCCCTGTCTCACCCCCCATCCCTGACTCACCTGATGTACTGCGAATCTCCTTTGCTTCTATTTTCCCGGTGGTGTCCCTGTTTATCTATTTCATCAGCCCTTACATCTTTTTTTATATCAAAACCGTCAAACCCAAAGAGGAAGCTATTTTTAAATGGCTTTCTTATGGTTTTTATGTATCTGTGGCCTTTGGGTTGTTGCAAAAAATCTCAGGCCGCTCTCTCATCTCTGACCGGTTGGGCAAGGAGTTCAAACAATTTTGCGGTGGTTTTTCCGATTTTAATGCCTTTGGTTTTTTTTCCGGGGTGATGTTCTTGTGGTCCACCTATGAAATCAAAAACAAAAACCCCCTGGGATACATCACCTTTGTGGTTTCACTGGCTGGTGGTATTCTTTCCGGTTCCAGGACCGTATTTTTTTTCATATTGGCGGGTGTGTTCAATCTTTTCTACAGCGTCCTCAAAAACCGGAAAAAACAGCAGAAAATCATTGTGGGCATTCTTATCATCGGGGTCCTGCTGCTGCTGGTACTTGCCGGCGGCACATTAAAAAAGAGGTTAAACGAAGGATTTTCTGGAAATGAAAGCCTGTTCGACAAGGTAAATGCCATTACCAATGGCCGGTTATGGATGACATTATTCACACTGGATACTATTGGGGATAACTTTGAGGTTGGTGTGGGCACGGGGAATTTTACGTTTTACCTGGCTTACAAAAATTACCCGGATTATAAAAATACAGGGGAAAAGTACTTGTATGATTTACCACTGAATCATTACTTTTTGGTATTTGCGGAAAACGGTATGTTGGGGTTTATCTTTTTTACCTATTTTATGATATACCTGTGCACCCGCAGCAGGAAGAAATTGCTGATAGGGGTCATCTTATTTGCGCTGCTGATCAATAATTTTTTCTGGTTCCCGGAGGCATTTTTATTGTTCTGGGTATTGGCAGCCCTGAATTTTGATGACAGTAAAAAAGCCGGGAAAGTCAAGGATTTTTTCTCAACAAAAAACAAAAAAGCGCTGGTGATTGCTTCGGTTTTAGTGCTTATTATTGCATATATCGATTCATTTGTTTCCTTTCAACCTGTTACCTGGGCGCAGGAAGTTGGTTTCCGGTATGATTACGGGTTCTGGTACCCGGAGAAGGATGAAACCGGCAAAGAATTCCGCTGGACAAAGGAGAAAGCCGGGCTTTACCTTACCCTGGATAATAACGGCGAATCCCCGGAGATCAAGCTGGAATGCGGTGCACCGTTAACGTATTTAAAGGAAAAGAAGCAAGCGGTCCAGGTTTTTTGGAAAGGAAAATTGTACCGGGAATTTACCTTTACAGGAAATAAACAGGAGTCTTTTAAAGTAAAATCCGTGCCCAGAGAGGAGGGTTTTTTGGAGTTCAGGGTATTGCCTGCGTTTAATTTAAAAAAGATGGGGTTGGGACCGGAGGCGCGAACCCTGGGGATTAAAGTTTATTGCAAAAGTGGTCACCTTACTGATTGATCCTGGTAAGGAAGCCTTCCAGATGGCGCGTATGCGCCTGCTGCGCCCCCACACGCAGTGTGGCGCCGAGGGGTACGAATTTTTTCGTAGAAAAAAGTTGACAAAATTGGAAAACTAGGTTATATTATATACGAAACGTTTCGTAGTACGAATTAATTCGTGTGAGTAAGATGTAAAAACAAAATTAAAAAAAAGGAGGAATCCAAATGAAAAAGGATGCGGTTCCCAAGCCCACCGAGGCAGAGTTGGAGATCCTTCAAATCCTGTGGAAACACGGACCCTGCACCGTCCGGTTTGTCAACGACAAACTGAACCAAAAGAAAACCGTGGGGTACACCACGACCTTGAAGATCATGCAGCTCATGTTTGAAAAGAAGCTCCTTAAGCGGGACGAGACCACGCGCAGTCACCTTTACAGCGCAGCGGTAAAGGAGAAAGAAACCCAGGGATTACTGCTGGATCGGTTTTTGGAAACCGCTTTCGGAGGCTCTGCCCTGAAGCTGGTCATGCAAGCCCTGGGCAATCATAAAGCCTCAAAAGAAGAGATTTCTCAAATAAGAGAATTATTGGATAATTTGGAAGGAGAAAAGAAATGAACGTTATAAGCAGTATAATATCGGAGAATTTAATAAACGCGTTAGG
Organism: Candidatus Aminicenantota bacterium; assembly: GCA_011772425.1. Lineage (GTDB taxonomy): Bacteria > Acidobacteriota > Aminicenantia > UBA2199 > UBA2199 > JAKAGC01. The sequence goes on along the minus strand of WVZO01000300.1, from coordinate 4,545 downwards.
TTGGACAATCATCCATTCCCTCTGGCAGGGGGCGGTGATCGCCATCGGATTTGCATTGGTTATGTTTTTTATGCGGCGGTTTAGTGCCAGGACCCGTTACCTGGTAGGGGTCATGGGCCTCATGCTTGTCCTGGCCATGTCCGTGGTTACCTTTGTGAGCATATACGCCCCGGGAATGCAAGGGGCCGCGGCAATAGCAGGAGCCGAAGGTTCGGCACCGGCAGTAACCGCGGCAGAGAATACCGGGGAAAACGTCACATTGGCGGCGTTTTTCAAGAACTACTTTAACCGTCATCTCCCCCTGGTAGTGACAATATGGATGCTGGGAGTCCTGGTGCTGGTGCTGCGACTGGCAGGGGGATTTATTTACAATCAACGGGTAAAAGTCCATCGTACCAGCCCCCTGCCAACATCCTGGCAAAGCCGGCTGGAAACCTTTTGCCGCCGTACCGGGATTCACAAGCCCATCGGGTTAGTGGAATCGGCACTGGTTAAAATCCCCATGACAATCGGTCATTTCAAGCCGGTGATCCTTTTTCCCCTGGGCCTGGTGACCGGTCTGCCCCGGGACCAGGTAGAAGCCCTGTTGGCCCATGAACTGGCCCATATTTTAAGAAAGGATTACCTGGTAAATATCCTGCAAAATCTTGTAGACATCCTGTTCTTTTATCATCCCGGGGTGAGTTGGATTTCTTCCCACGTTCGTGCCGAAAGGGAAAATTGTTGTGATGATATTGCGGTTTCTCTTTCCGGGGATTCGTTAAATGTTGCCAAAGCCTTGACCAACATCCAGGGCAGTAACATGAGAATTCCTGATCCAGCAATGGCGGCCCGGGGTAAGATGACGGGTTCTTATGGCTTGTTGGCCCGGATAAAACGCTTGTTAAGGCCGCCGGCCAGGGGTTCGGAATTTGCAGCGGGTGCTGTAGGTGCATCTATCCTGGTAGTAGGATTGTTAACCCTGGTGGTGAGTGCCAATGCGGCAACTTCCCTGAGCCGGGATATGGGAAACGGCAATAGCCCTGCGAAGGAAAGTGTGCTGACTGCGGCAGCGGATGAAGACAAGGAAAAAGAATGGGGAAAAAGGAAAAAAGATGAATTGTTGAAAATACTGAGTAAGCTGCAAGCGGAAGAGATGGAAATGAAAAAACTGAAAGAGGAACTCCTGTATATGGAAGATAAGTTGAAAAAGGAGAACCGGAAAGCGGAAGAGGCAGAAAAAGAAAGAATGGACCAATTGAGAAAAGAGCTGAAGATGCGGGAAATGAAGGTGAAACAATTGGAAATCATGAAGACGAAACAGTTACAGCAATTGAAACAGAAGCAGCAAGCATCGATGCAGGAAGAGGAATTTCGGAAAAAAGAAGCCCGGTTGAAGGCAGAGACGATGAGAATGAAAAAACATATAGAGGAGATGCTGAAGAAGGAAGCGGCACTGCGGCAGCAGAACAAGGAACTGGAAAAGGTGGAAAAGGAAAAGTTGGAACAAATGAGAAAAGAGCTGGAATTACGGGAAATGAAGATGAAGCAAATGGAAGAAATCATGCGGAAGCAGATGCAAAAACAGAAACAGAAGCAGGAAGAGGAATTTCGAAAAAAGGAAGTTCAATTGAAAGCAGAGACAATGAGCCTGAAAAAACATATGGAGGAGATGTTGAAGAAGGAAGCGGCGCTGCGGCAGCAGAACAAGGAACTGGAAAAGGCAGAAAAGGAAAAATTGGAACAAATGAGAAAAGAGCTGAAGCTGCGGGAAATGAAGATAAAGCAAATGGAAGAAACGATGCGGAAGCAAGAATTAGAATTAAGAGCGCAGGAAGAGGACTTGAGAAAAAAACAACAATACCTTTTGAACGTTTTTGCCAAGGAATTGCAGCACGATAAATTGATTGCCGATGCCGGGGATTTTGAATTCCTGTTCAAAGGTGGGAAATTATATATAAATGGTAAAAAGCAGCCTAAAGCGGTTTTTAATAAGTACAAGAAGTTATATGAAAAAGTAACCGGTAAAAAAATAGATGATAACAGGGGATTACGAATAATAAACAAGAAATAAAAGGGGTTGGCGCTGGTACACCCAACCCACAAGGCGTTTGACAAAATGTAAAAAAAATGAACCAATCTAAGTGATTTGTGTAGAGGGCAAGTGGTCAAGTCTTTCATTAAAGCCGTGCTTTAAAGAAAGGCTTGACCCCGCACTCGCGGACTACTTTTGAATTAATAAAATTCGAAATTCGAATATCGAAATTCGAAACAAATTCGAATGACCGAAATTCAAATGACCAAAACGAAAAGAACCTAAAAGCATCGTACCATGCTGCTTTTGTTTTGGATTTTGAACATTTGAATTTTGGATTTGTTTGGTCTCTGCGCGATTTCGTGCTCCATGCTTCGAATTTAGGGTGACTTTGACGTCGCCCTGCTGCCTTCGCCGAGGACCATTGACATTCCTTTATATTTCCTTTAATATATATTCATGATTAAACCAAATTTGTGGACGGCGTCCACTCCCTATAGGATTTGTTCATGCCATTCGAAGGTTACCATCCGGGAAAAATTTGCTTTTTTTAGCGCATTTTACAGAATATTAATAAAAAGGAGAAAAAAATGAGCGCATTAAAATCGATTCGTAGAAGACTTATTTTAACTATCGTTCTTTGCTTGCTGCTTTCGGGACAGGTGGCTTCGCAGACGTCGGAAGTAGATCGCCTGGTTGCGGCCATGTTGAAAGAAACGCCTATAATTGCAGATTTGCAGGAGCTTTGTGATGAAATTGGTGGTCGTCCTACCGGGTCCAAAGCAAACCTGGAATCCATTGAATGGGCATTGAGAAAATTTAAAGAAGCCGGCGTCACAGCAAAGAAAGAAACGTTTACCATGCCCAAGTTGTGGTTGGGGCGTTTATCCACGGCAGTGGTCTCCGGGGATGTCTCTTTCACTCCAAACGTGGCAGCCATGCCTTTTTCAGCAGCTACCCCGGGCACGGGTTTAAAAGCGCCGTTAGTAGACGTCAAACATGGAAGCGAAGAGGATTTCACCCGTGTTGGCGATAAGGCAAAAGGTGCATTTGTTTTCGTGGAAACCCCGGCGCTTCTCGATGTCGAAGGGTTGTTTCGTGAATATATTGAGGCAGCCGCCATTGAAAAACGTGCATTTGCTGCGGAAGCTGCTGGTGTGGTTTACATGTCTTCGCGACCCGATGGGATACTTTGCCGGCACAATGCATCACGTGGTCCGGACAATAAGCACCCCATGTTGGTAATGGAACGAGGGCAAGCAAAACGAACCCTTCGATTACTGCGGGCCAATAAAAAATTATTTCTTACTGCTAAAATAGATATCCAAACCAATGGCGAGTACCAGAGCTTCAACGTCATCGGTGAAATTCCCGGCTCGGAAAAGCCGGATGAATTCGTGGTTATTGGAGCTCATCTCGATTCCTGGGATTTAGGTACGGGTGCCAATGACAATGGCTGTAACGTTGTTTTGTTGATAGACATTGCCAGGCAAATAAAGCGGCTGGGCATCAAACCGAAGCGAACCATCCGATTTTGTCTTTGGAATGGTGAAGAACAAGGAATCATCGGCTCATGGAAATATACCCGCACCCATGCCCATGAATTGGCAGGGCATATCATGGCATGTTCCATTGATGTAGGCAGCGGCCGGATTTTGGGTTTTATCACCGGCGGCCGGGAGGAGCTGATTGAACCGGTAAATCAGGCCCTTAAGCCGGTAGAAGGCCTGGGTCCGTTTCAGCACATCGATCACCCAATGGTGGGTACCGATCATTATGATTTCATGATGCAAGGCATTGCCACCCTGGTACCTAACCAGGCCCCTGCCAATTACGGTCCCAACTACCACGCAGCATCCGATACCTTTGATAAAGTTGATCTCCACCAGCTCAAGCTCAATGCCGCCATAATGGCTGCGCTTATTTATGGATTCGCCGATATGGACGTGACCTGGAAACGGCACACCCGCGCTCAAATTCAACAATTAATCGATACCACTGATCTTAAACAGATGATGGAGACATTTGGCCTCTACTCCGGTTGGCTGGATGGAACAAGAGGGATAAGTAAAGAGAAAAACGACAAATAAAAATGGAAATAGCCACGAAGGCATTTACAATGCGGTAAAAAGCACGAAGGGACACGAAGAAAAAACAAAAAAATCTGCGTAATCTGTGTAATCTGTGGTTATTTTTTTTTCAAGTGGTAAAAGGTTGAAAAATACATGCGTTTTGGTGTATACTCTTTGGCAGGAGAGAATTGGCATGTATTTAAAGAATTTTAAAAACTCAACGTTTAAAAAAATTATATTCATTTTGGGGGTCCTGGTTTTCGAGCTGCTTTTTCATATTCCTGCAAACCTGCACAGCGAAGATACCGGGTTCAAATATTTCAAGAACTACAGTTACATAGAGTATGACCATCAACCTCAAAATTGGGGCATTGCCCAGGCAAAAAACAGGATCATCTATGTCGCGAACCAGGGAGGGGTACTAGAATTTGACGGTGTTTCCTGGCGGGTAATCAGAGT
>WVZO01000141.1:3263-3986 GCA_011772425.1 Candidatus Aminicenantota bacterium | reverse complement strand
AAAAAAATGAACGTTGAGTCTTGATCAAAAAGGATTTCAAGGGAAGAGACAGCTTCTTCTCTTTTAAAGAATCATACATCGCTGCTATCGACACCAAAACGCTGAAGCCGGGGAAAAAGTATTTGCTAAAGTTAGGCGAAGCTGAGAGGATCCATTCGTTGGCTGCAACTGAAAAGGACGGGAAATAAAAAAGGGACAGGAAAAAAGTCCTGGCTGTCCTTCGGGGAGTCGCTTTTTAAAAAAAAGCTCCGAAAAAATTTCTGCTAAACGGTGCATGCGGGCTTAATATGCTTCGGTGCGGTTTTTCACATTGGTCCTAATAAGGTTTATCTATTTGATATTTAACCAGCGCCACTTCGCCATCCTGGTCTTCGAGAGACACATAGAGGTAATCACCCTGTATTTGAAGCGGGGATTTTATCGAATAGCCCTCCGGGAAAGCAATTTTTGACCGGTAAAGATATTTCCCTGCNNTATTTCCCTGCCGGTGAGAACAAATCAATCTCCATCGTCCACTTTTTTGCTCCAGGGGTAGTCTGGTACACGTAGATCATCCCGTTGTCATCCACGTCAATACGAAAATAGTAGGTCGCTTCTCCCGGGATGGATTTCATGGCCCTGTCCACCATCTCCCTGGAAAGTACCTTACTTAAACGGGAGTAGAAGCTGTCTTTTTCCGCCTGGGGAATTTTGTTCGGTTTCCTGTCTTTTACAGAGAATGTC
>WVZO01000141.1:0-3191 GCA_011772425.1 Candidatus Aminicenantota bacterium | reverse complement strand
CGAGCTTGCGGCGACCTGGACCACATGTTCTTCACTGGCAATTTCGGCAACCATTGAACTTTTTTTTTCGGTAATATCGTATATGTCGATTCGATCACGTTCCCGCTCCCGGCCATCGGGCTTTGGCGTTATTTTGATGAACCTGTTTTTATCTACGAATGCCCTGGGGACGTTTTGAAAAGAATTGCCCGTCACCACATCGCCCTGGAATTTTCCGTCTTTGGAAAAATGAATGACCTTCCGTTCATCCGCGAACACCACAGTGTTGTCAACCAGGAAGAATGACTCGACCCTACGGTATTCGCCGGGTCCTTCACCGGTTCTACCGAAACTGAACCGATACTTACCGTCCGGGCCGAATACGTAGAACTTTTTTAACCTGGAATCGAAAAAATAAACCTGGCCGTTTTTATCAACCTGTATATGTCTTACTTCCGCCATCAGATCATCGCCCATACTGTTTACTTCCCATACTTTTCGTGGATTAAAATCCCATTCGCCTTTTAAGGGCTCCGCCGGGTTGGTTATCTCGCTGCCTCCGGCAAACGAAGCGAAACAAAAAAACGATATTATCAAGAAGATAATTATTTTCATCTTTATATTCTCCTTTATTTTTTAAGATATGTCAAGCCACCTTGTTTTCTTTTCTCTTCGCGGTGGTAACCAACTTCGATCAAGCGATCCACCTCGTCCCAAAAACCGGGATTTGCCTCACACAAAGCTAAAGCGAAATTGAATATTTCCCGGTACCTTTTCCTCTGAAACTGGCAGAACCGGTTGCGGCTGGCTTTATAGTTTGATTCTTTGCCGTCGATTTTTTCAGGGCAAAGATCGCAAAAGCGCTGGACAAAACAACCGGAACAGGAGTTCCAACGATGGATACGCCAATCGTATTCCTTGATTTTATCGAAATGCCAGCGGCCTTCGTTTACATCACCGATGACCCAATTGGTGGCAAGGTGACAGATAGTTATTTTACCGGAGGGTTCGACATTACCTTCTTTATACCCGTATAAGCATCCCTTGGTAAAGGGGACATTTTCTTTGTCGCGCATGTAGAGATTATAAACGGCCTGGATATCAAAGAATTTGGCGATCGTGGAAGCGAAAAACAGCCACTCTTTCCGGTTAAGAACCTTACGGACATCGTCCAGGGTTTTCACGTTACGGAGGCCCAGGGTTCGTTTCCCCATGCATTGAAGTTTGTCAAAATAGTCGTCATCTTTTTCGATGTCAAAGTTCGGCCTGATTTGAAGAACGGATAAGTGCCCTTTGTCCAGCAGCGGTTTGATCAGTGGGTGTCCGAAGAACTCTTCATCGTTGCCATCTTGGTCGAGGGTCTGAACCGCTTTGACACGGATATTGCGGAGATAATACTCCGGAACGTAATTATGGATTTTTTCCAGATTTTCCATGATTTTCTCGAAACTGCCCTTTTTATTTGCTTTGAATACCCGGTTGCGGTCATGCTGCCCTTGGTTGCCGTCGATACTGAACTGAATGTAGACATTATGCTTCACCAGGAACTCCAGAATCCGGTCCGTTAATATGGTACCATTTGAAGCCACGGTCACATCAACCCGGGTTTCTCTTTTTCCGATACGGTTTTTCAGGAACTCCACCGCCCGTTCGATGAGATTGAATTCGATAAGCGGTTCACCTCCGAAGAAATCCAATTGTACATTTTTAGATTCTCGCGAGTTATCGGCCAGGAAGATCATGGCGTTCTTTAATGTCTCCCAACTCATAATCTTCCCGGTAAGTTTTCGTTGAGAAACATATTTTCCACCATAGATACAGTAGGAGCAGGCTAAATTGCATTTGCCGGTGATCGAAATGGTTAAGCCCGCCATTTCCCTGGTCAGGCGTTTTTTTATGCGGGTATTGGATTCGGCGAACCGGGGGGTGCGATTAAAGTTGCCGCGGCGAAGAAATCCTTCTTTTTGCACGGCTTTCAATTCTTCATACGCTTCCCGGACCTGTTCGGCGGGATGATAGTTGAGTTCTTGTACGATTTCATTGAGCCCCGCCTCACGTTCCCGCAGGATACGCAAGATATCATAACTGACCTGGTCGACGGTGACCATTCTTACGTTATGCGCATCAAAGGCATAATAGCCTTGTTTGGTTTCAAATAATTCCACCGGTAAATTACCGAAGAGCTCCGCTCGGTATGAGTGTGTCATTTTTTGTTTTTGCTCCCGGAAGTAAGATTGCGGTATATCGATCCTCATTTTATATCCTCCTGATCTATGAAAATGAATATTTCCTCGTGATTTGAAGAACCCGGTCTCATATACCCGGGGGTATATGAGACTGGGTTTTCATCGACTGGCTGAGTTAACCTTGTTTATGCCAGAACAACTTTGTGATTTTCATGGGGTGGAGCGAGTCCAACGACGACGGTGAGTTTTTCACACAGATCGCCGGAAGAGCCCCAGGTAATCGTTTCGCCGGCTTTTGCCGCCTTCAATTCACTGGTGCGCAGTTGATGGATGGAAATGTGTTTTTTGGTCTTTTTTGTCTCTTTCATGGTTATTCTCCTATTTTTTGATTATTTGTAGATTGACAACAGATCGCTTGCTAATGCTTCCACATGAACGATCAATTTTTTACAATCGTCGCCGCTGCCGCTGCCACAAGTATACTCTGTACCGCCCTGGGCCGCGCGCATTTCATTGTTGCGTAATTTCTGGACCTTGATACGGTCACTCTTTTTGATGTTTTCAGATTTCATTGTTAAATCCTCCTTTTATTTAATTTTTTATTGGCGTTTTTGCTTTTTCTTTCATAAACAATTGCATCTTTTCTTCAAGGAAATGTTTCCAGGTGGTGCAGTTATAGTTTTTGTCCTCTTGTTTTTTTTGTTTATTCCTGTTAAAAACGCTGTATTCAACAAACACAGCCAACATCTTAATCTTACTTTACTGTCCTCGTTCATATTTAACCTCGTAATGTGTTAATTTCATCACGCCGTTAGTAATGCAATATTGATGCCAAATCCCAAAAACGCTTATTATATAAAGGTTTTTGCCCTGGTGCCCTTGTTTTGTGTTGATTGAATAGTGTATCGTTTCGGACCACGGGTGTTTGGCGAAATCCATGGTTTTCCCATCAAGATGGCGTCAAGAACATGCTTTGCGTCAAGTGTTTTGTTTTGGAACACCCCTGCTTGATTTACCTTAAATAAA
>WVZO01000384.1 GCA_011772425.1 Candidatus Aminicenantota bacterium | reverse complement strand
AATATCAAGTGTTTTTAGCGCAATAAGTCAGTAATTCTAATTTTAGAATTTTATTCACAAAATTGAACTGGTTTTATTTGACTTTTACCCGGCAATAGGTTATATATTTGATTTATTATTATCCTAAAATAAACATCACAAAAAATTGAGGTCAATTATGGAAGAAATTGTAAAATTTATCGACAACATTTTCGTTAAATACTACGAGTACGTTGGCGGATATCTCCTTTTAATCCTGTTGGTACCCACCGGGATCTACTTTGCGTTTAAGTTCAGGTTCCTTCATGTAACCAAACTGGGGCATGCCTTACAGGTCATCAGCGGCAAATATGATAAAAAGGAAGATACCGGTGATATCAATCATTTTCGTGCCCTGACCACCGCATTATCTGCAACAGTTGGGACCGGGAATATTGTTGGCGTTGCCCTGGCCATTTATTACGGTGGTCCGGGAGCCATATTCTGGATGTGGGTGACCGGCTTTTTAGGGATGGTTCTTAAATTTGTCGAATGCACCCTGTCTTTTAAATTCAGAAAAGTTCATGAGGATGGTTCAATCTCAGGAGGTCCCATGTACTATATGGAAATGGGACTAAAAAAGAAACTGGGTTCTTTTTCCAAAGTAATGGCTGTTGTTTTTGCCACAGCTACCATTTTATGTTCATTGGGAACAGGGAATATGGCCCAATCCAACTCTATATCGGATGTTTTAAAGACAAATTATAACATTCCCGTCCTCATCACGGGAGCGGCTGTCACTTTTGTTGTTTTGCTGGTTATTGTGGGAGGAATAAAAAGAATTGCTGAAGTGACTTCAAAGTTGGTCCCATTTATGGCTTTTTTCTATTTTGTCAGTGCTGTTACCATTATTTTAGTCTTCATTGATAAAGTTCCCGGGACATTTTTGCTGATCTTTAAGAGTGCTTTTACCGGGACTGCAGTTGTGGGTGGATTTATTGGTTCGGTTTTTATTATCACTCTTAGATACGGAGTAGCCAGGGGACTGTTTTCCAATGAAGCCGGTCAGGGGTCTGCTGCTATTGCCCATGCTGCCGCCAAAACCGAACACCCGGTAAGGGAAGGCCTGGTTGCATCTGTGGGCCCATTAGTAGATACCCTGATCATCTGTACCCTGACCGCCCTTGTCATTATTTTGACCGGGGCATGGGATTGTGGAATAGAAGGCGTAGGAATGACAGTAGAAGGTTTTTCAAGGGGGCTTTCCCGGATTGGATTGGAAAACTTTGCCGGACATGTTGTTGCCGGCGGACTCCTTCTTTTTGCTTTCTCAACCATTATCTCCTGGTCCTATTATGGAACCAGGGGGGCAGAGTATCTTTTCGGTGAAAAATTTGTTAAACCTTACCGATATATTTACGGCCTTTTTGTCTTCCTGGGTGCTATCGGTGAAATCGAAATCGTATGGCATTTTGTCGATATGGTGATTACGTTCATGACCATCCCAAACTTGATTGCCATTATTTTATTGGCACCTATTGTGAAGCAAGAAACAGAAAAATACTTTGATTATATGAAAAGACAACAGCCTAACAACTATTAATAACACTATTGCAACAACCGCATCAGGTTGGTGTCGTGAAATTCAAGATAATCATATTCAGAAATATCCCCCTTGAGACACGCGGGCAGCGGCAAAGTTCCATATGAACTCGAGGTCTTTTCCAGGTAATACACCCGGTCATCTACCATTTTCCCAATGTCTTCTTTATTATCCACCATCCCTCCATGAGGCACCACGATGATTTCCGGGTCTAATTTTTTTACCAGTTCAAGGCTTTTAATGTGTTCCGCAAAATTACCGCCGTCACTGATAAAGGGCAGGGACGCTTTTTTGTCTTTGGTCATCATGATTAAATCCCCTACATGGAGGATGCTGCCTGTCACCTGCGTGATGATACTGCATTGGCTGTGACCGGGGGAATGAAGGAATTTTAACTTAAAATCTCCAAAAGCCAATTGGTCTCCTTCCCGGATTAATTGCGTGGGAGGTATAAATGTATACTGCGGCTCAAATACCCGGCAATTGTTATAACTGAGTTCGTAATACTCGCTGACGTAAATGTCACACCCGGAAAAAACCGAACATCCACTGGCATGATCCCCATGATAATGCGATAATACAATGATTTTCGGCTCGATCCGTTGCTCTTCCAGTTCTGCCTTTACCCGTTGGGAATACCTCGGGAAAGCGGTGTCGATTAACAGTGCCTGGCGGTCTTGCACGATGACGGTTATGGTGTCCTGGTGTTTGGCTTCTTTATCCGTAAATATATACAGGTCAACGGCATCCATTACCGTTACTTTATCCAGTTTCGCATCATTCTTGCTCATCGCTGTTGTCCTACTTTTTCCGGTAATAAATAATCTCCATGGCTTTGGTCTCTTTACCTTTTGAATCAATGGAATAAAATTCGTACATGTATTTGTTCCTGTCCATTAACGTGGTGACGGCTTTAACGTTGATTTTTTCACCGGTGACTTCATCCATGATACCGGTCTCTGTCCTGATCTTACCACTCTTATCCAGGGTACCGGAAGATATAAAATAACCGGTATCCATGGTACTCAACTGGATGGCAAAGTATTTTTTATTATAATTATCATAACCGGTGTAAACAAATACTTCATAGGGTTTCCCCATTAATTCTCCTCTTAGATGAGCATGAAGGTAACGCTTTCCCAAAATCCACTTAACCGTAATCGCCTGCTGGTGAGTTATCGGTTCCGTACCGGGATCACCAAACATCTTTACCTGGCTTTCCCATTCACCCACAAAATATTCGAGATGTTTGTGGTTTTCCCCCGGGGTGGCATACGTCTCCAGGAGTTCCATCATTTTTTGATCTTCTTCCGATAATTCCTGTTTTTTCTCTTCAGCCGATACCGCTGAACCCAATACCCATGTGAACAAAAATATAACCAATACGCTTAACGCTGCATGCTTGATCATTTTCATTGCTCTTCTCCTTTATTTATTTAATCCGCCAGAGGTAACTGGCTTTAAAAAATAACCCCTGTTTCATTCTTAAAAGCTCTCCCTGACCCGGCACCCATTTGTTACCCTGCCACTGGTTTTTCAAGTGAAGGGAACCGTAACCCAGATGGACCACGGTTCCGGGTATCAGGGTAAAGGAAGCCAACAAATCGGTTAACAATTTTTCCTGGAGGTCATCGTATCTCAGGATTCCCCGTACGAAAAAATACTTGTTGAATTGGTAGGCGGCGGTGAAATTGTAAATGTTAACGGAATAGATTCTTTCATGTGTCTGCTTATCTTTAAAATCAGAATGGGAATAATTAAGGCCTATCTTTAATTTGATGCTGGGTTCCAGGGTAACGCCGAGGTCGATGGTCCGGTCATTTCCCAAAAAGGGATCGTCCGTATGATAATAGATTTGACCGCCCAGGTACATCCACACATTTAAATTTAACCATTTGAGCAATTGCATATTTCCCAGGACAATGAAGTAGTTTTTATCGAAAAGTCTACCTTTCCATGCTTCATCTTCACTGCGGTATTCGAGGTAGAGGTGGCCCATTGGCGTAAAATTCATGTATGCACCGAACACCCGGCTGATATCATTCATTTTGGTGCCCAGGTCGTGCAGCCTGGAATAGTGAATATACGGTATGAACCGCTTAAGCCAGGGCATTTGTTTTATTTTTACATTAATGTACGGCCCGATTCCGAACCACCAGCGGCTGATCCCCACCCGGTTCTGGAAAGCACTGGCCATAAAGAAATCCGTGTCATACCGTTCATAAGAGCTCATGAAAATAAGGCGGGGACTGAGATACTGGAGGATAGCATTTAAACCGTTACCGTTTTCCAATGCCAAACCTTCCCCCTGCCGGGTTATACTGTGAAGATAAGACAGGCTTGCCCTGAGATTTTTAGAGAGCCGGTACTTGAGGTCCACACCCCCGACATCATTCCGTTCATCCGCTGCGGTAAAATGACGGCCGGTGTAAAGGACCCCCAGGGAATTATCCTGGCCAAAGTTGTATTTGGCCCTGACAATCCCGAACAAGGCACGTTTGCCTTCATGAGGATTGATGTCGGTCCCCCGGGACCAACCGGGTGAACGGTCGTCGGCTGCCAAAAATGCAAAGTTTACCTTACCGGAAGAACCGCTGAGTTTGACCGCCCAACCCGGGTCCACGATGCGGCGCGTATGAATCGGCGATATGATCATTCCCTTTTCCAGCACCGATGCCATCACATCATGAACAATGGTAAAATCCAATACCTCCTGGCTTTCCATAAAAAACGGCCGCTTTTCACTGTAAAATAATGGATACCTCTGGTTGATCTCCACCTGGAATACATCACTCTCCACCTGGCTAAAATCAGGGTACACCGTGGCTTCTGCCGTGATGGAAGAAGTAATGCCGTACTTTACCGCCGCACCGATATTGGTATCGGTTTGCTTATCCCATTTATCCGGCGCCGCCCGGTCAGAGTCCACACTGTAAGTAAAATTGGGGAGTATGTCCAGTTTAAGCCCCTTCTTTTTGAGACCCTGGTAAACCAGGGTGGTCATGCAGTTTAAGTCGGTTTGACCGGGTTTCACTTCAGGCCAGGTAGCCATGGCACCCAGGTGAGAGACCTGCCGAAAAAACATCACCCGCATTTTGGTTTGATTATTTTTGCCTACCTGGTAACGGATACTCTCCAACGGGATGCGGACTTCCACCTGAAAGCCGTCAGCAAGCAGTTTGGCGGCACTCTCCCAAACAAAATCCGGGGTGAGGTCATACTTGCCTACCGACGAGTTCACCGCATCCATCTGGATGCCGCTGGGATTGACATAAAATTCATAACTGGTCTGTTTTGTGCCCGACGTGTCAAGCCAAATCCCGATGCGGTCATCATTTTCGATTTTATCCCTCTGCGCCACTGAGGTCTTTATTTTGTCCGGCTGGGTGTCATAACACCTGAAAGCAAAATAAAGGTTTTCTTTGTCATAAGCGGCCCACACCTCGGTCTTTTCAGCCAACTTCCCCCCGAATGTAGGCATCATGGTGATGAATACTTTTTCGATGGGCGGCTGCTTCCATACCGCCTCCTCCAGGTTACCATCGATGACGATTTCTTCCGCTTCAGGAATTTTGTCCGCTTTGATTAATTGGTCTTCTTGCAATAATTCCACCGGCCACAACAAATTTCCCGCCAAAATTATTACCGGTATAATTATAAAATACAGTTTCTTTAACATCATGTCATCCTCCATGTAATTTGTGATTTTTTAACTTTGTTCCTTTAACTCCTTAATAATTTCTCCGAGATGCGCAACGGTGGGTTGTTCATAAAAACGGGTAATAGGAATTTCTACCTGGTACTCTTGCATCAGGCGGGCCATCATCTGGGTCGCCACCAGGGAACTGCCGTTGAGATTGAAAAAATCATCGTGAATCCCCACACTGTCCAATCCCATCATTTCAGTCCACATCCGGGCAATCCTCGCTTCCAATTCATTCCGGGGGACTGCGTCACTATCACCCTCTGCCGGTAAACCTTCGATACCTGTCTCACTACCCTGCGCACCTCCCGCTGCCTGCGAGAATAATGGTATCCCATCCACAGGGTTGAGGTTCTTCATTTCAATCCAAAACCATTTGCCCTCAAAAGGATACCCTGGTAAAGGTAAGCGAAATCTCTTTTCATTACCATAAAATCCGGTCCAATCAATGGATTGCCCATGCTGCCACAACTGCCCCAATTTATCCAACAGGAAATCATCATCCGAGACTCTTTCCTGGGGGTGTTTGACAGTATTGAGAACCATTTGATGGGCTTTTTTGTCAGGATGGACCCTCACCATCATTCCCAAAATCCGGCCGGGACCGATTTCAATAAAAATAGCATTTTCCTCTTTTAACAATTCCTTAAGACCATCGGAAAACCGCACAGTAGAACACAAGTGAGTTCCCCAATAACCGGGTGTGGTCACCTTTTCAGAGGTGATCCATCGGGCGGTTACATTCGATATAAAAGGAATTTGCGGGGTGTTTAACCGGAATTGGCTGATTTTTTGTTGGAACCTTTCTCGAATCGGGTTCATCACTTGCGAATGAACGGCATGGGACATGTTCAGGGGGACGCAAATGATTCGCTTTTGCTTCATTGCCTTTTCAAAAGCCTCCACATCTTCTTTTTTACCGGAAACGATGCAGGTGGGACCATTGACAATGGCAATGGATATATTGTCGTTTAAAAGCGGTTTGAGTTCATGTTCTGGCAGGGTAACACTGGTCATTTTACCGGTGGGAGTTTGTTGAATCAATTGTCCCCGGCTAACAATCATGTCGAGGGCATCTTCCAGGCAGAACACACCGGACAGACAGGCGGCCGCATACTCGCCGAAACTGTAACCGATCATTGCCGTGGGCCGGATACCCCACGTCATTAATAATTTCGCCAGCGCATACTCGAAACTAAATACCACCGGTAAAGTGAATTCCGGCTGGTGGATACGTTCCCAACGCTGCGCCTCTTTATCGTCTTCATCAGGGTAGAGGATACGTTTTAAGTCGCAGCCCAGCGATGATTTGAGATGGTTAAAACAGCGGTCCATTTCTTCACGAAACACCGGCTCGGTCCGGTACAGGTCGATACCCATGTTGACATACTGGGAACCCTGCCCGCAAAACATAAAAAACACCGGGCGCTTTTCCGGTGCTGCCTGGACAATGGGCGCTGCCTGAGCAGACTGGATGAGTTTATCCGTATCTTCTCCCGGGTCGAGGGTGGAAATAACCATCATCCGGCGGTAAGGGAAGTGTTTCCGTCCCACCTGCAGGGTGTATGCGGCATCTGCGATGTCGATGCCCGGGTGTTCTTGCAGATATTGCACCAACCTTTCTGTCTGTTTGTTCAGGGCATACCCGGTTTTGGCAGACAGCACCAGTAATTTCATCTTTCGTGAAGTTTCCGAAGCACTCTCTTTTATCGACGCAGGTGGTTCTTCCAGTATCACGTGGGCATTGGTACCGCCGATTCCAAACGAACTGACACCGGCCCGCAGCGGATACCCGTTGGTTTCCCAGGGTTTCAGAGTAGTATTTACATAAAACGGGCTGTTTTCAAAATCGATTTGCGGATTGGGTGTATTGAAATGAAGACTGGGGGGAATTAACCGGTGTTTAAGTGCCAATACGGTTTTGATAAAACCCGCGGCACCGGCGGCGGAATAGAGATGCCCCATATTACTCTTTACTGTGCCCAGGGCGCAGTATTTCTTTTTATTTGTATTGAATGCCTGTTTCAGGGCTTCGATTTCCACGATATCCCCCAGGGGCGTGGCCGTGCCGTGAGCTTCCAGGTAAGTAATACTCCCCGGTTCTACTTCCGCCATCAATTGGGCGCCGCGGATGACCTCGGCCTGACCATCCACACTGGGCGCCGTGTATCCGATTTTACGGTATCCGTCATTGTTAATGGCAGTTCCTTTTATCACGGCGTATATATAATCTCTATCGGCAAAGGCCTCTTCCAGGGGTTTTAACACCACCACACCCACACCATCTCCAAAAACCGAGCCTTTTGCTTCGGCATCAAAGCTCCGGTTGTGACCATCAGGGGAAAAGATCATGCCTTCCTGGTAGATATATCCCCGTTTATATGGGTAGGTGATAGAGACGCCCCCGGCCAGTGCTATTTCACATTCGCCGTGCAGCAGCCCCTGGACAGCATAATGAATGGCCACCAGCGAGGTGGAACAGGCGGTCTGCACCGAAACACCGGGGCCTT
>WVZO01000017.1:1969-2114 GCA_011772425.1 Candidatus Aminicenantota bacterium | reverse complement strand
CAAAGGAAAGGCTGTTAAAGGTGCACCGCAATGCCCAGCGTTTGCTGCGCCCGCTGTTCATTCTCAATCCCTATGCCAACCGCTTAACCTTCCTGGATGATAAGACCCGCACCCGCCGTGATCACGAAAAATACTTATGCTTGAT
>WVZO01000017.1:779-1789 GCA_011772425.1 Candidatus Aminicenantota bacterium | reverse complement strand
AGTTATGAATATGAGCTGATCTATGATGGCAAAGGCAAAGACGGCAGCAAGTTTTTAATGGGTTTAATCGATGTAAACAAGCTTCGTTCGAGGTTTTCAGCCAAATCAAAGGTCAAAAAACATGAATATGATGAAAATCGGTCGGTAGAAAAAGGGGAAAGGGCGGAGCAAGGTCGGGCTTTAGTCGGCGGCCAATCGGCGGGGTGTCGGACTGAATCAAAGCCTTTAGGGGAAAAGGTTTCACCCGGATTTTCAGAGAAAGTCAAAAAAACGCATATCTAGGGATTTTTAAAAAATGAAATTATCCATCATAGTTGAACTAGCAGCTACAGCAACTAATAAAGCAGCTAAAGGAAAAAAAGAAAAACAAGAAAACATCATTATGATCTCTTCCTTTAGCTGCTTTGCTGTTTGGCTGCTTTTATTTTTAGCTGCTAAAGCTATAGCGGCTAAATAAAAAAAAGGAGGTCCAGGATGACTGAGAGATCGCCGGATAAGGATAAGAAGGGAAATGAAAGCGAAATGGAAAAGCTGATGAATCGTCACCTGGATTGGATGCAGACAAGGGGATTTACCCAGGACACGATAAAGAACAGCCGCTATGGAATCAACTGTTTTATCACCTGGTGTGATGAGCGGGGAATATCAAGTCCTAACGAGGTAAGCACTGCTGTGCTGGCCAGTTACCAGCGTTATCTTTACCACCATCGCAAAGAAGATGGGGGACCGTTGAGTCTTGGCACTCAATGGCTTCGCCTGGTGGTGATTCGTTCGTTTTTTCGCTGGTTGGCCAGGAATCATCTCATACTATTTAACCCGGCCTCGGAACTGGAGCTGCCTAAGATGGATAACCGGTTGCCACGGAATGTGTTGTCCCTGGCTGAAGTAGAAAAGATATTGCACCAGGTGGATTTATCCACCCTGGTGGGTTTGCGTGATCGCGCTATACTGGAGCTGCTTTTTTGCACCGGCATTCGCCGCGGCGAATTGATCAACTTAAAGCTCTATGA
>WVZO01000017.1:0-716 GCA_011772425.1 Candidatus Aminicenantota bacterium | reverse complement strand
GGCGGAGCCATGCAGCCCTATACCCTGGGAAAAGTGGTAAGCAAGTATGTAAAGTCCGCCGGTATCGATAAAGAGGGCTGCTGTCACCTGTTTCGTCACAGCATGGCCACGTTAATGCTTGAGGGTGGGGCAGATATCCGTTATATCCAGCAGATGCTGGGTCATGCCAAACTGGACACCACACAGATTTATACCCGGGTATCGATCAAAAAACTAAAAGAAGTCCACATGCAAACGCATCCGGGAGCCTTACTAAAACCCAAAAGGAAAAAGAAAAAGGGATAGGCTGCCGGCAGATGGCCTTCATTTTTTCATTTAGCCGCCTTTACTTCTAAAGATCGATTATGTACAATGTTCGGTAAAGGAAACGCAATGATCTCAATGGTATCGATTTTCCTGGTCCTCATGCTCACGATAGGGGGAAGTCCCTTAAACCCCACAAATCCCGCTTATAACAACGGCTCGGCAAGTGTCGTTCATCCTGAATCCACTGCCGGCAGAATCAACAAAAACGCAAAACCGCGTCTAGGCCCAAAAAAAATTTTTTCCGGGATTAAGGGGAAAAACAATCCTGTAAACGCAGGCACCATCTATAAAAAGCCAGAAAAAAATGAAAGTACGTGTCGGAGTTCTTATTACGGGTATAATAAAACACACATGAAAACCTATGAGCAGAGGGGTCACAATAATAATGCCGGGGATGTATATACCTATGA
>WVZO01000081.1:5120-5245 GCA_011772425.1 Candidatus Aminicenantota bacterium | reverse complement strand
ACCAAATGCAGCGGGAGCAGCGAACGCTTAAAGGATTGCAGATGCGCACGGCAAAGGAAAGGCTGTTGAAGGTGCACCGCAATGCCCAGCGTTTGCTGCGCCCGCTGTTCATTCTCAATCCCTAT
>WVZO01000081.1:0-5113 GCA_011772425.1 Candidatus Aminicenantota bacterium | reverse complement strand
CGTGATCACGAAAAATACTTATGCTTGATCGACTCTATCGTGTTACTGAATCAATACCAGCGCAAGCTGGCCCGGCATATTGTGGACGGTAAACCCCAGCAAGTGCTGGTGGTTACCCTGGATGATATCGAGATCGCCAATCATTTAGCCGATGAAGTGCTGGGGCGCTCCCTGGATGAGTTAGCGCCGCAAACGAGGCGTTTACTGATGATCATAGAGGAAATGGTTGATTCAGAGTGTAAGCGTCTAAAAACGCCCCGCAGCGAATTCTGGTTCACCCGCCGCCGGTTAAGGGAGTACTGTGGTTGGGGCAATACCCAGTTGAAAGTACATTTAAAGAGATTGGAAGATATGGAATATTTGTTGGTACACCACGGTTATCAGAATAACCGGGGTTTACGCAGCAATAGTTATGAATATGAGCTGATCTATGATGGCAAAGGCAAAGACGGCAGCAAGTTTTTAATGGGGTTAATCGATGTAAACAAGCTTCGTAAAAAGGTTTCAGCCAAATCAAAGGTCAAAAAACATGAATATGATGAAAATCGGTCGGTAGGAAAAGGGGAAAGGTCGGAGCAAGGTCGGGCTTTAGTCGGCGGCAAATCGGAGGGGTGTCGGAGTGAATCAAAGCCTTTAGGGGAAAAGGTTTCACCCCGATTTTCAGAGAAAGCCGAAAAAACGCATATCTAGGGATTTTTAAAAAATGAAATTATCCATCATAGTTGAACTAGCAGCTATAGCAGCTAATAAAGCAGCTAAAGAAAAAAAGGAAAAGAAGAAAACATCATTACGATTTATTCCTTTAGCTGCTATAGCTGCTGCAGCGGCTAAATAAAAAAAAGGAGGGCCAGGATGACTGAGAGATCGCCGGATAAGGATAAGAAGGGAAATGAAGGCGAAAAAGAAAGTGAAATGGAAAGGCTGATGAATCGTCACCTTGACTGGATGCAAACCAGGGGATTTACCCAGGACACGATCAAGAACAGCCGCTATGGAATCAACTGTTTTATTACCTGGTGTGATGAGAGGGGAATATCAAGTCCTAACGAGGTAAGCACTGCTGTGCTGGCGCGGTATCAGCGTTATCTTTACCACCACCGCAAAGAAGATGGGGGACCGTTGAGTCTTGGCACTCAATGGCTTCGCCTGGTGGTGATTCGTTCGTTTTTTCGCTGGTTGGCAAGGAACCATCTCATTCTTTTCAACCCCGCTTCTGAACTGGAACTGCCTAAGATGGATAACCGGTTGCCCCGGAATGTGTTGTCTCTGGCTGAAGTAGAAAAGATATTGCACCAGGTGGATTTATCTACCCTGGTGGGTTTGCGTGACCGCGCGATCCTGGAGCTGCTTTTTTGCACCGGCATTCGCCGNNAACTTAAAGCTCTATGATGTGAATATAGAGAAAAGAACGCTGTTTATCCGCCGGGGCAAGGGAAAAAAAGACCGTGTCGTGCCCACCGGTGAGCGTGCCCTGCTGTGGTTGGAGAAGTACCTGGACGAATCCCGGCCCGTGTTAGTCAGTGAGGGTAAAAAGGCAGATAAAGAAAACAACGCACTTTTTTTAAACGCCCAGGGCGGAGCCATGCAGCCCTATACCCTGGGAAAAGTGGTAAGCAAGTATGTAAAGTCCGCCGGTATCGATAAAGAGGGCTGCTGTCACCTGTTTCGTCACAGCATGGCCACGCTCATGCTTGAGGGTGGGGCTGACATTCGTTATATCCAGCAGATGCTGGGCCATGCCAAACTGGACACCACACAGATTTATACCCGGGTATCGATCAAAAAACTCAAAGAAGTCCACATGCAAACGCATCCGGGGGCCTTACTAAAACCCAAAAGAAAAAAGAAAAAATGATAGGCTGCCGGCAGATGGCCTTCATTTTTTCATTTAGCCGCCTTTACTTCTAAAGATCGATTATGTACAANNNTAAAGGAAACGCAATGATCTCAATGGTATCGATTTTCCTGGTCCTCATGCTCACGATAGGGGCAAATCCCGCTTATAACAACGGCTCGGCAAGTGCCGTTCATCCTGAATCCACTGCCGGCAGAATCAACATAAACGCAAAATCGCGTCTAGGAGCAAAAAAAATTTTTGCCGGGATTAGGGGCAAAAAAAATCCTGGAAACGCAGGCATCATCTATAAAAACAAAAATAAAAAATCAAACTCGCATCGGAGTTCTTATTACGGGTATAATAACGTTCACATGAAGACGTATGAGCAGAGAGGGCATAATGATAACCGCGGGGATGTGTTCGGATATGATGATGTGTACCGGTTGACGAATGTAAAATTCAATGTTCCAGACCCCACGGTTCCCAACCCCACAGAGTTTGAGAAGGAGAAGACGTTTAATTTCGATAAGCTTGATAACATATTGAGTATCGTGGAGACTCAGAATGAGCAGACCACGACAAAAACCACGCAGATTAATTCGATTTTGAATCAGTATGAGAACTTTGCCGGTTGGGGATTGTCTTATGATTTGAATGGGAATACCACGCAGAAGGGGACCCAGCATTTTACCTACAATTACAGGAATCAGATCATCAAGGCACAAGACCAGACCACCGAAGCCAACTATAAATATGATGCATTGGGCCGGAGGGTGCAGAAGGCCGTGACGGTTGGTTCAACCACCAAAACCACCAACTATTACTACAGTGGAATTCATGTAATTGAAGAGAGAGACGGTTCTGACAATGTAATCAACCAATATATTTATGGAAATGGCATCGATGAGATTATACGGATGGATAGTTATTCCGGTGCAACGGCAACCCCTTACTACTTCCATACCAATGCAATTGGTTCAGTGACAGCCATAACAGATGCGAATGGAGATATTGTTGAGAGGGTTTCCTATGATACCTATGGTATGCCCACATTTACAGATGCTGCCGGAGAGGTAGTGTCTAAATCCACCATTGGCAACACCCTTTTGTTCCATGGACGTCGTTATGATGCAGAAACCAACCTGTATTACTTCCGTGCCAGGTATTACGATCCCATTATGGGACGGTTCCTCCAGACTGACCCCATGGGTTATGAAGATTCCATGAATCTGTATCAGGGTTTCAATATGAATCCGGTGAATTTTATCGATCCGTTTGGTCTAATTACAGAATCCGATTTATACAAAATGATAGAGGATTATTACTGGGAACTATCTAAAGAAGAATATCCGAAAGACGAAGATAGAGCATTTGAATATTATCAAAAGCGGATGACCCCCGTCACTGGTATGAATACGAAGCAGCTACAAGAACACTATTATGGTCTTACTGATGAGTGGGTTGAGGTTGAGGTGGAGAAATCAACAATTGGTAAAATTTGGGATGCAATTACTTCTATCTTCAAATCTCCCAAAACTGCAGCGGATAAAATGAGGAAAGAAGGGAAAAGAAAAGCTCAAGAAATAAGAGATAGAGTCGATCCGGAGATTTATGAGCATGCAAGAGAACACGTAGAATATAAAATCAATTTAGGGATAATAGGTCCAACAGAGCTTGGAGCAATTCTTATTGAGAAAGGAGGAGAATATTTATTAGAAATAGCTTTTGCAAAAGGTTTAAAACAGACTTTACGTTTCACTAAAAAAGGGAAAACTTTTTTCTTGAAAGGAAGTTTAAAATCATATGAGAGAGCAAGACATGCTGCCTTTAAGATAATGGGAAAGATTAATCATGCAAATCGAAGAAAGATTATTGGGAAATTCCATAAGCAAGTAGGAAAAGTTGTTGGATTTAGAACTGAGGTAGGAGGAGTAATAAAAACATATAGAATAGATTGGGATGAAGTTAAAGGAGCTCATATAAATATTACGATTGGGAAAGGTACCTCAAGAAAGAAATATGAGATTTTCTTTGAGGGCAGCGAAGATTATGTATTAAAGTTATTGGAGGGCTTTGAATAATGAACGATAAGGAGTTAAATGACATTTTATCAATATATTTGGCAGATGTAATCGAGTCTTTAGAGAAGAATAATTCGTCATACAGGATTATAAAGAGAAATAGCGATGAATGGAATACTATTAATAAATGGGTGATAGATAATTTCCCTTTCAAAAGTTTTGGGCTTATTAAATGGAGTGAAGTTGCTAATTCCAAATGTTATGAATGGTGGGACTGGGAAGAAATGTGCGCGGCATTGTCAAATGTATTAATGGAAATAAAAGAGTCGAAAGATACACCTGTATACCTTATATGGTCTGATGACTCATTTCCATTCTTTGAAGTAAATTATGAATCAATCTTGTCTTCTGGCGATGTAATTATAGATGCTGATTCTGATGCCTGGATTGTATGTCCTTCTAAAGGTTGGTGCATTGAAAAGCATCATGATAATGAAATTTGTTTTGGATATATTAAAAATCGCCAATAATCCCTCCGGCTAGGCAAAGGATAAGATTAGAAGGTCGAAAAATATTTGCCAATCAAATATTTTTTGCCTTTTTGGGGCTTAACTGGGAAAGATTTCGGCTCAGCCAATCTGTCAATAGCGGGCAAGTCTCTTTTAGATGCCCGCAAAAATTTATTTCGTACTCGTTTCAGCGAAATCAATTTTTGTTTACTATTGACTGATTGGATGAGACGAAATATAATGCCTCAAGCCCCAATATTGGGTTTACTCAGTTTTCTACCGTAGAAAAATATTTTTCTACCGTAGAAAACTTTTTTTCTACCAGTAGATAATTTGTTCTCTACGCCTAGATAATTGGCTTAGATTAGACCCTGAGGTAAGAAAGAAGAAAGCCGGGATCTCATCCGCCAAAGGCGTTAAACCTCCCGAAGGGCACCGCTTTCCCCTTTTTCATTTTTTCCTTTAGCCGCCTGGTTTTTTAGTTTAAGCCTAAGCTTTACCCGGTGCTGGCCAGGGCAGAGAGATAAGATAAAGATATGGCCATGACCGGCTCCCGGTGTTCTTTTTACACCGGGTACCGGTGATGGCCATTAGATAAAAGCTAAAGCTTGCCCTGGACAGGTCCGGGTAAGCGGGGAAAAAATGGTCAGTCAAGAAATTCAAAAGAGAATACGGTTCGTGCGTTTATTGGCATAAAAGCATAATGGCACTAATCAATAAAAAGAAGATCGCAAAATATTTGCCCA
>WVZO01000016.1:695-1539 GCA_011772425.1 Candidatus Aminicenantota bacterium | reverse complement strand
AGGTCCACAAAGCCGTGCCTAACCCTTGAAACCTAATTGCATCAACCACATCCTGCAAAAACATCGGTGCAACTTTTTCAGCCACATATTCTTCCATAAATTCGGGTTCCCACCGCATTTTTTGTCCGAGAAAAGTTGTGCCAGTTGCAATATCAATCGGGATTGCTGCTGTAGGACTGAGCTTGCTTCGCATAAATCGCAGGGCAATATCCAATCGGTCTTTTTTATAAATTCGTCCTGTTGCTGTTGCTTTTTTGTGCCCTGCTACCAACTGAGCTACAAGCCGCATCATTTGCGTGTGCTGTCCGAAAAAACTAATCCGAGCATTTCCCCGTTTGATTTTTGCAAAATCAGAGGACAATGGATTGAACTCAACTTCATTGCCAGGAATTAAACTTGCCAAAGCAAGCACCAACATTCCTATACCAAATGCTTGAATCAAATCAGTTGCGGCTTCTTTTCGGATGTGTGGATTTCGATACCAATCATAGAAAGTTCTGGCCGTTGCTAAATATAATCGGGGCGACCAAAATGCAGCACCAANNAAATCAGCCGCAGCTTCTTTTCGGATATGGGACTTGGTTGCCCAATCAGTCATACTTCTGGCTGTTGCTAAATATAGTCGGGGGGACCAAAATGCAGCACCAAGTTCGGGGGCATATTTTTCAAAACGTCCAGCAGCTTTACCCATTGCCCGGCCAGTAAGATTTCCAATATGGTCAAGGATTTCTCTAATTTCTGCTACTGAAGTATCGCCCAAAGTGTTTATATCCAAAACTCCGTGTTGTTCACACCATTGATAAAAAAGATTTGAGCGAATATTATTTAGGGTAGTAGCAAAAGC
>WVZO01000016.1:336-650 GCA_011772425.1 Candidatus Aminicenantota bacterium | reverse complement strand
ATTTTCCCGATACCAATAGGAATTCGATGAGCCAACTCACTTATAAAATATTCTTCACCTTTAATTCCACCGCCGATTTCTGTAATTAGTTTTGGGGCATACTTACTAATCAAATCAAATCGGGGATCAGTTTTCATTTCCAGTTCTGCAAGTCGCACATATTCAGGGCTGAAAAATGCACGATAACCTTTGCCCACGCCCTGTCCCCAAATCACAGGATGGTTTGGTGCGACCATCAAG
Source organism: Candidatus Aminicenantota bacterium (assembly GCA_011772425.1). GTDB lineage: Bacteria > Acidobacteriota > Aminicenantia > UBA2199 > UBA2199 > JAKAGC01. The sequence goes on along the minus strand of WVZO01000016.1, from coordinate 410 downwards.
GCTTGGATTCCACCGGCTGAAAAGTCACAGGAGCACACCATTGCTTTGAGCAAATTAAATGGCTCACGAGCAAT
>WVZO01000016.1:0-266 GCA_011772425.1 Candidatus Aminicenantota bacterium | reverse complement strand
TACTTGTTCCAAAAAATTTATCAAATGCTTTGATTCCACTTTTGTGCGGCTGCACTCCGGCTAATAAATCTTCAAAAAATCGGGACAAAGTTAAATAATCACCAGTCGGTAGATTTGATTCTCTGATTGCCTGAGCTAATTCTGTAATTTCATCACGGCTGAATTTCTCATTGAATTCTGTCAAAATACTGCGGGCATAACCTTCTGCTGCTTTTCTTGCAATTCGGCTTGCGATAATCGGGTCTTTAGTTTCAAGGTCTTTCCGA
>WVZO01000610.1:2730-19687 GCA_011772425.1 Candidatus Aminicenantota bacterium | reverse complement strand
GAGGAATTTAATCGAGGCAAGGGACTGTATTCATGAAATACCGGATAACCGGCAGGAAGACATTGATAATTATTTTCCTTATCTTTTTCGAATTAAACTGGATGCTGCCAGCAAAAAAAGTAAAAAACGTTATTTGAGTGCGGCTTATTTGAAAGAAGTGGATAAATTCGATTACCGGTTTTTCCGGTTATCTCCCAAAGAAGCTTCATTAATGGACCCCTGTCAGCGGATATTTATGGAAACGGCTTATGAAGTATTAGAGGATGCCGGGTATGCGGGTAAGAGTGCCTTGAAATATGAAACTGGTGTTTATGTGGGTTATTCTGACGATGCCAAGCTCAATTATTTTCAAATGGTCATGCAGGTGGAGCCTGGTTCTATTCCTGTGGCGATAGCCGGGAATTTGTCTTCGATTGTACCCAGTCGGATTTCCTATTTTATGGATTTAACGGGGCCCAGTTTATTGGTGGACACGGCGTGTTCTTCTTCTCTCGTGGCTGTGCACCTGGCCTGTCAGGCCATTCGCAATGGTGATTGTGAGCAGGCCATTGCCGGAGGAGTCCGGGTCAATCTCATGCCCATTGCCCATACGGCAAAAATAGGCATTGAATCGTCGGACGGAAAAACCAGGACTTTTGACGATGATTCTGATGGGACGGGTGTCGGTGAGGGTGTTGGTGCTGTGCTGTTAAAACCCCTGGACAAAGCCCTGGAGGACAGGGACCATATTTATGCGGTCATTAAAGGGAGCGCAGTGAACCAGGATGGGCAATCATTGGGGATAACCGCTCCCAGTGCCGACGCCCAGGCGCGGCTGCTGGTTAAAGCCTGGAAAAATGCCAATGTCGATCCGGAAACCATCTCCTATATTGAAGCTCACGGCACGGGAACGCGGGTGGGTGATCCTATTGAAGTGGAGGGTATTATCAATGCTTTTAAACAGTTTTCCAATAAAAAGCAATTTTGTGGTATTGGGTCGGTGAAAACCAATATCGGGCATTTATTTGAAGGTGCCGGGATATTTGGTTTTATCAAGGCGGTTTTAGCTTTAAAACATAGAACCCTGCCCCCTGTCCTTCATTTTAAGCGTCCCAATCGCAATATTGCTTTTGAAGAATCGCCTGTTTATGTGGTGGATGAATTAACTCCGTGGAAAACCAACGGCTTTCCCTTGCGCTGTGGTGTGACTGCGTTCGGGTTCAGCGGCACCAATTGTCATCTGGTATTGGAGGAAGCGCCTGCGATTGAAGAGCAGCAGCCGCATAAACCGGGAAATCCCCATGGATTTCCTTTTATCCTGGCTTTATCTGCGAAGTCGAAAGAATCGCTTTTGCAATTGGTGAAACGGTACAGGGATTTCCTGGCGGTCAATCATGATGATGAAGCATTCATCGATATATGTTATACTGCCGGTACGGGGCGGCAGCATTTGAATCACCGGCTTGCCGTGATCGCAAAAGACACCACTGAACTCCTGAAATTAATGAAAAGTTTTTGCGGGGGGTTAAGGGGGGCAGTTTTTTCAAAAAGAGCCCCCCAGTTTTATTATGGGGAACATCGAATCGTGCAGGACAGGGGGGACGGTGAAATCGAAGCTGTCAACGGGAAAATCAGGGATTTTGTAGAATCCGGCCGGCAGGACATCCACCTTCTTCATGACATCTGTAAGTTATATATCCAGGGTGCTGACCTGGAATGGGGGTATTTTTACAAAGGTTTGCCGGTGAAGTGGGTTTGTTTGCCGTTGTATCCTTTTGAGCGAAAGCGGTGTTGGATTGACATTCCTCCCTTTGAAGAAAATGTCGCCAAACCCCTGGAAGGGAAACTCTTTTTCGACATGGAATGGATCGAAGAGGAATTGAAACCCGGGCAAATAGTGGAAAGTGAAACGTCCGGTATGATCATTGTGATTAAAGATGAAAACGGGGTAGGGGAGGAAGTGGCACGGTCCTTGAAACAAGAAGGACGACAGGTGCTGGAAGTTACGCTGGGGGATTCATTTAGTGTATTGGGAAATGATTGTTATCAAATCGATGGCTCTGAAGCGCATTATGAAAAATTACTCCTGGTTTTGGAGGAGAAGCCCATAGATAAAATCATATTTATGGCTACATTGGCCCGGAAAGTTCCCATTACCAGCCTGAAGCGGCTGCAGCAGATCCAGACCGGGGGAGCTTATAATTTATTTCATTTAACCAAAATGCTGTTGAAGCATTATTCAACCGAGAAAATAGAGTATGTTGTCATTGCCGATTACGCCAATAAAGTAACTGGAAAGGAAAAAAAGCTAAAGCCTGAAAATGCACCGTTATTGGGTTTAGCTTATGCCATTGACCGGGAATGTGAGAACTTCTCTGCCTGGTGCATCGATATCGATGATACGGTTAAGGTTGATCAGCTCATGGCTGAAATAAAAGCCGGTAAACAGTATCGTGCGGCTGCTTACCGTGAGAACCGGCGCTATATTGAACGGTTTATTCCCATCGACACGGAAGATATCGAAGACAGCAAAATTGAAATTAAAAACAACGGTGTTTACCTGATCACCGGTGGAACCGGCGGTATTGGCCTGGAGATGGGAAAGTACCTGGCGTCCAAGACAAAAGGCGTCAACATTGCATTGGTCAATCGTTCAAAGATGCCGGACCGTGATCAATGGGAAGACATTCTCGATGAAGAGGCGGATAAGAGAACCATTCAAAAAATAAAGGCCATTAAAGAAATTGAAGCCATGGGTGCCACTGTCTGTTTGTTCAGTGTCGATTGTTCCGGTTTTCGTCAAATGAAACAGGTGTTGGCGGAGCTGCGGGAAAGATTCGGCGAAATCAATGGCATTATTCACGGTGCCGGGGTTGAAGGGGAAGGGTTGTTGGTAAGAAAAAGTGAGAAGAAGTTTTCTAATGTATTAAATCCCAAGGTTGCCGGTACCTGGATATTGGATCGTTTGACTAAAGATGATGACCTGGATTTCCTGGTATTATTTTCGACCGTGGCAACGTTTTTGATGAATCCCGGTCAAACCGATTATACCGCCGCCAATGCTTACCTGGATACCTTTTCCGAATACCGGAATAGGCAGGGCAAAAAGACGCTGGCTGTTAATTGGGTCACCTGGAAAGAGACTGGTATGGCAGTGAATTTCAATGCCAATTTTGATATTATTTTCAAAGCCATCCCAACGGCGCAGGCTATTGGGGCTTTTGATGTGGTATTGAATAAAAAAGTCAACCGGGTATTGATCGGGGAATTGAATTTAGATAGTAAATTGATCAACCTGTTAAAGAATGCCCAGTTCCGGTTAGCTGCCCCGATTCGAAACATCATTGACGCACCTGATACGCCGTTAAAAGCGCAATCCGCGGATGAGCAGCGGAAGAAAATCAGGAAGGTCAAGCTAACCGGACGAGAGGATGGCACCTATACCAGATCGGAACTATTGGTCGCCAAAGTATGGGGTGAGGTGTTGGGATTTGATGAGCTGCGCATCGATGATAATTTTTATGAATTGGGCGGTGATTCCATATTGGCTACGCAGGTGGTGAACCGCATCAATACGGAGAACAATTTAAAAATATCTTTGATTGAGATATTCAATTATGAAACTATAAAAGATTTAGGCGAAATACGTGGAGAGTCTGTCGTGAAGTTGACTTTTTCCTCTTTTTCTTTTACAATTTAAAATACCTTATACACTTGAAGAGCGGAAGAAAAATTCTTTCCGTTTCACCAAAACACCATAAAATGGAGGCAGCATGATTAAAAATCGTAAACGATTAATGAATTGGCCGGTACTGTGTCTGATCCTCTCGTTCCTGGTTTTGCCCGGGTTTTATCAATACGCAGAGGAAAAACCGGGAGAAAAGAACGCTGGGGATTCGGCAGCGCCGGATTCCAGTCTGGTGAAAGTGTACTATTTCCACACCACCTACCGCTGTGCGTCATGCATGAAGATCGAGGAACTGACCACCGCATCCGTGAACACGAATTTCCAGGAAGAACTGAAAAACGGTGTGTTAACCTTCGATTTAATAAATGTGGATAAAGAAGAGTACAAACATTTTGTAAAAGACTACAAGCTTTACACCAAGAGTGTGGTTTTGTCAAAGGTAGTAAAGGGAAAAGAAGTGGAGTGGAAAAATCTTGATAAAGTATGGCTGCTGCTTCGTTCCCCGGAAAAATTTAAAGAGTATATCAAGACTGAAACCAGGGCCTTTCTTGAAGGGTTGAAAGGGAAGAAATCGTGAATGCATACCTCGCTGATGCGGCAGCAGCTTTATGGCTCGGTATTTTGACTTCCATCAGCCCGTGTCCGTTGGCCACCAATATCGCGGCCATTGCTTTCATCGGCAAAAAGGTCGATAGACAGCGGCAAGTACTCTTGACCGGTGTATCGTATACGTTGGGCCGCATGGTGGTGTATCTTGTCCTGGGAATGATCCTGGTATCCAGTACGAGCTTGATTTCATCCGTATCCATGTTTCTCCAGGAGTATATGAACCTGGTCCTCGGTCCCCTCCTGGTGATTGTTGGGCTTTTCCTGTTAGAGGTGTTCAAATTTGCGCCGGGAGGAAGCGTGGTAAACGAGAAAATGCAGCAGCGCCTGGGAAAAGGCGGCCTATGGGGTGCTTTCCTGTTGGGTGTTCTCTTTGCCTTATCTTTTTGTCCAATTTCCGCCGCGCTTTTTTTCGGCAGTACCTTTGCGCTTGCCGTGAAACATGAATCCACGGTGATAATGCCTTCTATTTTCGGTATAGGAACGGCGGCACCGGTTGTGCTTTTCTCCTTTGTTATTGCTTTCAGTGTCGCCAGGGTCGGCGATCTCTTCAATAAAGTAAAGGTTTTTGAAAAATGGGCCCGGAGAATAAGCGGGTTCGTGTTTGTGGGTGTCGGGATTTATCTAAGTATGATCCACATTTTTCACCTGTAACCCAAGCCGGGCAAGCCGGAACGACCGGGCTTGCCCGGAAATTCCAAATTCCAAATTCCAAATTCCAAATCACAAACAAATTCCAAATTACAAACAAAAGAGGTGCCCTACGGGCATATTTTTTCTTGCATGTCCCCTTTTCTTCTTTTCTTTTCCTGCAGATATCATTACTAAATATACAATGCCTTTTTCCTGGAAAAGATTCTTGTCAGTCAAAAACCTGGACAAATACCGGTTTTACCGATATTCTACCCCCTTCGCCTTCATCCACAAACTCGGTTTCAAATTTCTTCCGGTTCTCTTCATCGATGGTTTCTATAAAAAACAACAGCGATATTTCGCTCAAACCCAATTGCCTCCCATAAACCGCCGTTTGTTTTAACGCCTCTTTGTAGGCTCTTTCATTTACAAAGGATTTTAATTCCAGGGCGTATAATTTCCCGGCGTGCTTGATCAATATATCGACTTTTCCATTGCCGGTGGGAAATTCGGCGAAAACAGCGGATTTCCATATTTTTAACAAATCATACAAATACCTGTACAAATTGAAATGATAAACCGCTTCGAAAAGTTTTAAATCTTTACGCCGGGGCGCTTCCTTAAACAACCATTCCCTGTTTTCCTGCAAATACTTCCGGTACCTCTTGATCAGGTTCGGGATATTTAAACTCTTTTCGGTAATGGCATCGTCCAGGTTTTCAAAGGGGTCCACCAACCGGCCTAACCTGTCGAAGATTTCGTTGGAGAGATAATTAAACAACCGCTTTTGAACAAAAGGACAGGAAAACCGGTTATACAATGTCATATCTTCGCGGCTTTCCTCGATGTCGGTTATGCCGTTCATGTAGAGAAAATTCAATTCTTTATCATCGAAACGGAATTCTATTTTTTCATCTGTCCGGAACAATTCCAGGACTTTATCTTTATAGGGTTCGGTATTGGCTTTTTCGATAATGTTGAGGATATTGTTATTGGGAAGTCCTTTGGACGCATACATATAGGCATATTCCCATTCGCTCATGGTAATGGGTTTTGTCTTATCTTCGTTATATTGTTCGGTAAGCAGTTCGCCCAGCCAACAGGTAAGACCGGGTTGGCCATTGCATTCATAATAAATTCGCTCGAGGACATCCCGGGATATTTCCTGGCCGCTTTCTTTCCGGTACCAGGCAAACATCTCCACGACTTCGTCATAGGTGAGGTTGGGGATTTTAACGCTTCGTTGGACGTTAAAAGGTGAACCTTTCACGTTTTCGATGCCTAAAACACTGCGTACCCCGATTAATGATACACCGTGGAGGAGATAGGTCTTTTCAGCGGTGGTTTTATCGATTTCATCCACCCGGCTGATATAGATATTTCTAAACGCACTTACTATGGTGTTTATGCCCTCTTCCACCAGGGCATCGAATTCGTCCAGGATTAAAACCAGGGGTTTATCCAGGCTCCCTTTCCTGAATATTTCCTGGAATTTTTTCTGGTTGTTAATCCCTTTGAAGGTTTTACCCAATTTTTCCCCGGTTTCTTCAGCCACCGCCTCGATGATTCGCCCCACATTTTGTTCATATTTGAGGTGTTCCAGGTTGATCTTGAGAACATCGAACCGGGAATCCTTTTTTAATCGAAACATGACCTGCTGCATGACCCAGGTTTTCCCGGTCTGCCTGGGAGCCCATACTGTGATGTAATGACCGCCTTCGGAAGGGTTCTCCCCTAACAGTTGGGTGTAGGCCCGATTAATCAATTCTTCCCTGGGGGCATAATAATGCAATTTGTTATTTATTGGACCGTAAGAACTAAATCGTCTCATCTTCGGCTCCTTTTTTTATTCCTTTCATGTAAATTTTATCAGATATTCCAAAGTAAAGCAAACAGGGCGTTTTTCTTGCCTGGATTTCTTATTTCTTGCCTGTTCCTTTTCCCCTTTTTCCTTACACAGTAAGGTTCCACAATATCACAGCCATCCGTATATTTAAACGGAGGTGAAGATCGATGAAAAAAGTAATCAGTATTTTTTTTATTGTAATTTTAGGAATAGGTACATTCTCGAAAGGAAATCATAATCAAAATACCATAAACGAAAATGCCTTTACCACGATTGCTTTGCTAAAAGCAAGTGGAAGACTGAAAATTAGAAAACGTGCCGAGCATGAGACTTACCAGGTCTATTTTCATATTCCTATTGCGTTCCAAGAGCAGGTGCCCATTGCTATTGAGATCGATTGTAAGCCATTAATCGATTACCGGTTTCTTCATCTGACTCCCCCTAATGTAATTATTTCTGCCCGATTGAAACAGACTAGTAAGGCCAGTCTGAATTGGACGGGCTGGGTGTTGATCAAAGAAAATACCTATGCCGATTGTCCCGAATTCGTTCCTCTAACTGCTCTAAATGAACTATCCGCTGAAGAAAAAAAATGGCTGCAATCCACAGACTGTGCACAATTGAGCGCACCCATTGTCCAGGAAAAAGCAGACCTTGTTAGAGGCAATACTAGCAATTTGATTGAGCTGGCCAATAATACAGCCCTGTATTGCACCTCCATACCCTATGATTTTTCCCATGATCCCATGGCCTTTGATGCGGTGTATACGTTAACGTGGGGGAATTCCTGTACCGGCCATGCCCATGCCGGGGCGGCGTTATTAAGGGCCAATGGGGTGCCTGCCCGTTCAATTCTCAATATCCCCTCCTGGGCTTCAGCTTATATGGATATGCATTGGATGATTGACTATTTTGTCCCTGGTTATGGATGGATAAATATGGAGACATCATTAGGCGAGAATTTTTATAATCCACAGGAGACTGTTGTTGTTCACGTATCAAATCCTGGAGATGAATTTCCTGTATTTTTCCCGGTCGGCATTGACGGCTTCTGGCATACTTCCGAACCTGAATTAGGGATTTTTAATCCTTATTGGGGACGTGCCCACCACTCCTCTCAAGAAACTCTTATCACCGATTCTTTTGAAAAAATCGCAGAGGCAATTCAACTGTCAAAAGCAATGTTTGATTATTATTCTCGGTATTGGGGTGTTTATTTCAACAGGGATCAGAACAACAACATCTTCAGGGCTTATTTAAAACAGGACGCTGCCCTGGTTGATTTACAAAATGGGGACCTCGACAGCTTTCTCATCCATATTCGCGAGGCTTTAGATCATTATAAAGAGGTGGCCCCCGAACCAATGGAAACGATATTCTTTGATGATTTTGAAAATGCCGGTACCGGTTGGATTCATGGGGGAATCGAGGACGAATGGGAGATGGGCTCACCGTTGTATGGTCCCCCTGGTGCTCATTCCGGTCAGAATTGTTGGGGAGTTGATCTTGATGACACCTACAATAACAATGCCGACTGTTGGCTTATGTCTCCTGGAATTGATCTCCGCAATACATCTTGTGCTTTTTTAAGTTTTTGGGTCTGGAATTGGGTTGAAGATCAATACAGCAGGATCCATGATCCTTTGTGGTTGGATTTGACCATTGATGGCAGCCAATTCTATCCCATTTGCAACTATATGGGCGGGGTCAATGATGATCCCCAAATACCGGATGTGGGGGGATGGAGCCGGGTAGTTTTGGATCTCAGCCACTACGCCGGGCATGTTGTGCGCATTCGTTTCAGATTCCAATCTAACCACAGTAAGGTCCAGGCTGGTTCTTACGTCGATGATTTTCATGTGTACGGAAGAATTCTAGAGTTTGAAAAAAAACCCATCGTTATTGAACTTAATGCATTCAGGAAGACCGAAAGAGCCTGGATCATCAGGAAAGAATACGATGAAATTGAACTCTCTATTAACAATCCCTACCAATTGAAAGGATTAACGTACGATATTTTTATAAGAGAACCGGGACAATATTATCAACTCCTGAGAGAAATAACAGAAAATGAAATTCAAGGCAGCAGATATACTTTATTGTACCCCCTCCCTAATCGTGATATAGAATTCCAGTATTTGGCTGTGGCCCGGGATGCCAATGATAAGATTTTAGCCATTGCGTGCACAAAAACCATTTAAGGGCCTTTTTAAGAAAAATTCGAAATTCGAATATCGAAATCCGAAACAAATCCAAAATCCAAATGTCCAAAATCCAAAACAAAAGCAGTATGAAACGATGCTTTCAAGCTTTTTCGTTTTGGTCATTTAAATTTCGGTCATTCGAATTTGTTTCGAACTTCGTGCTTGGTCTCTGCGCAATTTCGGATTTCCAAGGGTGTGCAAGGTTTTTTAAGACTTTGACGCACCCTTGGCTGCGGGCTTGCATTTTTCTGGGAAAATGTGTACATTATATGTCGGTACGTTAATACGAAAGATGAGGAGTTGAAGAATGAGACATTTTAAAAAATGGCGGCGTTATAGTTTGGTTTTCCTTTTGTTGGTATGGGGTTGGGCATGCACATCACCTGTGTCTGCCCTTATAGAAGATGAAAAAAATACCATTGAGGTGGTAAAGCAGAACTCCAATTCCGTGGTATACATTACCAATATCCAGTACGTGAGGGACTTCTTTTATAACCAGGAACAGGTTGCCAGGGGAACGGGTTCCGGTTTTATATGGGATAATAACGGGCATGTGGTTACAAACTACCATGTGATTGAGGAAGGGGATGCATTTTTAATCACACTGCCCGACCAGAAGCACCTGAAAGCCCGCCTGGTGGGAAAGGAGCCTAATAAGGATATTGCGGTACTGCGAATTGAAGGGAGCACCGCAGGACTAAAACCCATTAAAGTCGGTTCATCCGGTAATCTCATGGTGGGCCAGAAAGTTATTGCCATCGGCAATCCGTTTGGGTTCGATTACACGGTGACTACCGGTATTATCAGTGCCGTGGGGCGCCAGATTAGAGGGGCTGGGGGAGTGACCATCCGGGATATGATCCAGACCGATGCCTCTATCAACCCGGGGAATTCAGGTGGTCCGTTACTGAATTCCGACAGTGAATTGATCGGCATGAATACCATGATTTATTCCGCCACCGGGACCAGCACCGGGGTGGGCTTTGCCGTACCTGTGGACACCATCAAACGAGTAGTTCCGCAAATTATCAAACACGGTAAAGTGATTCGTCCTGGTATTGGTATAACTTATTTACCTGAGCAATATGCGCAAAGAGTTAATGTGGAAGGGGTTGTGGTAGTGGAAGTACTTAAGGATAGTCCCGCTTACCGCGCCGGTATCCGGGGCATTGCCAGGGACCGTTACGGCCGGTTGTATATCCAGGATGTCATCGTGGGTATCGATAACATTAAGATTTCTTCATATGATGATCTGTACAATGCCCTGGATAATTACCGAATCGGGGATGAGGTAACAGTCACCTTGATGCGGGATGGAAAAAGACGAAAAGTAAAGGTCCGACTGGTCAGGATCGATTAAAAAATCATGTATGAATAAATCTTTCGTTATTTTAACCGGTATTTTTGCCGGCAGCCTGACCATCGCAGCGGTGTTGGCCAGCAAGATCATTAATGTTTTTGGTTTTTATGTCCCTGCCGGGATACTGGCGTATTCCGTCACCTTTGCCGCAACCGATGTGATTAGCGAAATATGGGGCAAAAAGATTGCCAGTCAGGTGGTACTGGCTGGTTTTTTTGCCCTGGTCTTTGTTCTCGCCTTGATCCAGGTGGCGATTTTGTGGTCTCCGGCTCCCTTCTGGGAAAATCAAGAGTCCTTTACGCTCATTTTAGGACGTACATCGCGAATTATTATCGGTTCGGTTGCCGCTTACCTGGTCAGTCAGTTTCACGATGTGTGGATGTTCCATGTACTGAAAAAAGCCTTTAACGGCAGGTATCTCTGGTTAAGAAATAATGTGTCTACCATGATCTCCCAGTTTATCGATTCCTTTATTTTTATCACCATTGCGTTTTATGGAGTGGTTCCTATCTGGCCGCTTATTTTGGGACAATGGGTCATCAAACTGGGGATCGCGGTACTGGACACGCCGGTTGTGTATCTATTGGTACGGTTGCTTAAAAAAGAGAATACAGCCACAAAGACACGAAGACACAAAGAAGTGTCTAAAAAAACATAAAGGAGGTAAAATGAAACGCAGCGAACGTATTAAGCAATTCAGCAGGCGAGGTTTTTTAGGATGTATTGCCGGGTTTCTGGCAGCGGCGGGGTTGGAAGCCGCCGGGCAATCTGTCCTGGATAAACCGCCGGAGAAGGGCCTTTATGACCCGCTGACGCCGGAAGAAGAAAAAGTTATAAACGCTTCGGAAATGGCGAAAGAGATTGTAAAACTTCCCACGCAGGGATTCAATTGTGCGGAATCCATTTTATTGGCGACATTGAAATATTTGAAAAAGCCCGAAGATTACGTTCATGCCGCCGCTGCTTTTGGCGGAGGCATGGGGCATTATGACCTTTGTGGACTGTTGACCGGTGGTTTTATGGCATTTGGGGTCGCTGCCGGAACCTATCACAGCGACCGTAAGAAAATGAAAGCACAGGCCCGAAAGATGACCAAAGAATACTGGAAATGGTGGCAATCATGGGCACCTATCCATTGTTACCAACTGAGACCTAAATATGACAAGCCCGGGTACACAAATATGACCAGGCGGGTGGCTGCTAAGGTTGAGGAATTGATCAAGGAGTGCCGGGAGAAAAAGGCTGAATAAACCGATACATATTTTTACAATCGAGCACTATTCATCCAATTGACTTAAAATGGTGGGGGAGTTCCGCCAATTTGGAACCACCTTGATAAACAGGTCCAGGTAAACTTTTCTATCGTAATAATCCTCCAGTTCTTTGCGGGCCAGTTTGCCCACCAGTTTCACAAAATTCCCGTGCTTGCCTACTAAAATCTTTTTCTGGGACAGGTTCTCTACATAAATCTCCGCGCGAATATATAATACCTTTTCTTTGTCCGTAATCTTTTCTACCTTTACCGTGGTGGTAAAGGGCAATTCGTCTTCTACCATAAGCAGGACCTTTTCCCGTACCAGTTCCGCCACATAGAATTTCTCGGTTTGCAACGTTAACTCATCATCGGGATAAAACCCTTCGTTTTCCGGGAGGTATTTATAAATCAATTCTTCCAGCAAATCGAGGCTGATTTCTTTTAATGCTGAAATAGGAACGATTTCTGCCCAGGGATACACGTCTTTAAATTGGTCGATTTTCTGAAGAATTTTGCCTTTGCCAAACTTATCGATTTTGTTGATCACCAGGAAAACGTCTTTTTTAAGGTCCTTCAACAGGGAAAGCACAAATTCATCCTGCTTACGATCGCTGATATCGATAAAATAGAGAATAAGATCAGCATCTGTCAAGGAAGCGTACACATCTTTCATCATTTTTTCATTGAGTCTGAAGTGGGGCTTGTGGATTCCCGGCGAATCGAAGAATACAATCTGACCTTTTTCCGTTGTTCTAATTCCCAGGATTTGTTTCCGGGTAGTTTGGGGTTTACTGGAAACGATGGCGATTTTAGCTTCCATAATGGCATTGAGGAAGGTGGATTTTCCCACGTTGGTCCTGCCGATCAGGGCGACGTAGCCGGAGTGTTTTGCCTGGTCTTGTTCCATCTGATCGATTTGTATTGTTTTTTTATTCTTTTTTGGATATTTTGACTTTCTTGATGCGGTTTTTCTCCATTTCCATGACCTCGAACGTATATCTGTCAACGTCTACCTGGTCTCCGTTATTGGGTATTTTGCCCAGCATAAAACTCATCAGGCCGCCCACTGTCTGGTAGTCTTCATCCTCGTCGATTTTAATTTTTAATGTATCCCCCAGGTCATCGATATCTGTATCCCCTTTAACAATAAAATGATCTTTTTCTTCCACGATATTTTCGGTATCTTCGTCATATTCATCGTGAATTTCCCCTACGATTTCTTCAATGATGTCTTCCATGGTGACCAGGCCGGAGATACCGCCAAATTCGTCCACCACGATAGCGAATTTTTGCTTGGATTTTTGCAATTCGTTAAGCAACTCCAGGATGCGCATGGTTTCGGGGATAAAAAAGGGTTTTCGCAGGATATCGCGGATGTGGAATTCTTTTTGTTTATTTTTGTTGGTGTTCCAGTAATCGAAAACATCTTTTGCCAGGATAATGCCTTCGATGTTATCGATTCGACCTGAAATCACCGGGTACCGTGATTTTTTGGCGTGGTTTATTTTTTTCACCAGGTTATCCAGGCTTATATTGATATCCACGTAGATCATATCTACCCGTGGTGTGATGATCTCTTTCACCAGGGTATCTCCGAACTCCAGGATACTTTTGATCATCTCTTTATCTTCTGATTCCAGTACCCCTTCTTTTGCACTCTCTTCAAAGAAAACTTCTATTTCTTTTTCGCTGAGGTCATCCTGTTCACTTTCTTTTTCTACCGGTCTTTTCCTGGCAAAATAGGAAAAAATAATATTCACCGGGTAAAAGAAAACCCATGCCGCGGGTGTGATGGAGATCAATCGTCCTAAGATGGCTTCTCGTTTTGAAAAGGAAAAGGTGTAGAGCAGGAAATTGAATAATAAAAGAAATGAAAGTATTACCACCGCGATGCGTTGGATGGTATTGGGAATCAGATTCTCGAGAAGAATATAGGCATAGATGAAGAGGATCAATTGGAGGAAAAAGGAAAATCCTCTCAGTGCATAAAGTACCATATCATACTTTTCAACAAAATCGAATTGTCTTATTTTCTCATTATGAAAATTGTCCAGGAACCGTGCCAGGGAAATGCGCGAAAAACTCTCAAACGCATTTTGCAGCATATAAAACAGAATGGTTACCAGAAATAAAATGGAAAATATAAAATAACTCATTCACCTCCCTCCTAAAATGGAATTTATTATGTATATGAATAAATAAACGTATCCGTATAAGTGGATTCGTGGTTTGATTATAGTGAAATTGAAAGTAATAGGGATACGTTGTTCAGGTCCGGGGTCGTCGTTGTCTTCCTTTATAAGCATATTTATAACATCCTTAAAGGGTAATTTTTTCAACAGCGGCAGAATCCATATCTACGATAAAAAAGGTGGGTTTTCGCACCCAGCCGCCGGATTCCCCCGGGTTAAGCACCAGGGTTTTCCCTTCTCTTCGTACATCCACCTTATGCAGGTGGCCATAAAAAATAAAATCCGCTTCCTGGGATTTAATTAATTCCTCCAGCAAGAAGGGTTCGTGCATGAGAATAACCCTTTTGCCTTCCAAATCGAATTTCATTGGGGGTTTTTCAATGTCGCCGCCCATGGTGTTAATGGTGCTTTGCAATCCCAGCAATTCGCCGTCGCAATTGCCGTAAACTGCTTTTATGATGCATTTAAACTCCTTTAATTTTTGGGCGGTAAAGGGGGAGATGAAATCACCCAGGTGAAAGAAATAAGAACAGTTTTGCTCATTTGCAATGCTGGCAGCTTTTTCCAGGTTAGTGGCGTTGTCGTGTGAGTCAGACACCACTGCAATTCTCAAATTATCCATTTCCGGCTTATTTTACCATAATTAAAAAAATTTCGCTATATTCTTTTTAAAATACTTTTGCACTTGAATTATTTTTCGATTTTTTGTAAACTTCTTAGAGGCTGCCCGAGAATAGCAAAAATCGATCGAATTACGAATAAGGGCGAATACAAAATCCTGACCGAGCCCCTACAAAGGTTTTCAGGGTGCATGGAGGGGTTCGGCCGGTATTTCGTGTTCACCCGACATTCTCGGACAGCCTCCTAGCGGATGAAGTAATAAAACAACGTTTAAGGTAAACGAATGGATTATTGGAATATCTGGAAAGCCGCATTGCCCATTATAATTATCTTTGCAAGTTTCATCATCGGTATTATCATTAGAGTCACTGTGCTCAAACGACTGTCCAACCTGGCAAAGAAATCCAAATCCAAGCTGGACGACGTATTCCTGGAGTCATTACAATCCGTTATCGTTTTGTGGTTCGTATTGTTGGGGGTCTATATTTCCATTAATATCTTGCCTCTGCCGCAAAAAGAGACGCAGCTAATGGAACATATATTCAAAGCTCTTCTGGTTTTTTCCATATTCTGGTTCCTGATACAATTGATGGGTAAATTCTTCCTGACTTATTCCGAAAAGCTCCAGGCCAAAGTACCTGCAGCCACGATTATTAAAAATGCCGTTAAAATTCTCATTTTAACCATTGGGTTATTGCTCATCTTGCAAACCCTGGGGATTTCTATAACGCCTATTATTACCACCCTGGGGGTTGGAGGTCTCGCCGTAGCGCTGGCTATGCAGGATACCCTTGCCAATCTTTTTGCCGGGTTTCATATTATTGCCACCAAACGAGTGAAAACAAATGATTACATCAAGTTGGACAGTGGTGAAGAAGGTTATGTAGTGGACATTACCTGGAGGGATACGCTGCTCAGGCAGCTTCCTAATAATCATATTATTATTCCCAATTCCCGGTTATCTTCCGCAGTAGTGACCAATTACTATCGGCCGCAGAAAGCCCTGAATGTGCTGGTGGAAGTCGGCATCGATTATTCATCGGACCTGGAAAAGGCGGAGCAGGTAACACTGGAAGTGGCACGGGAAATCCTGAAAGAGGTGGCTGGCGGGGATGAAAAATGGGAGCCTTTTATGCGGTATCATACGTTTGGGGATTCCAGTATTAATTTTACGGTTTACCTGCGGTGCAAGGAGTTTTTTGATAAGTTCCTGGTGCAGCATGAATTTATCAAGCGGTTAAAAAAGCGGTACGACCAGGAAGGCATTACCATTCCGTTCCCCATACGAACTGTGATCATGAAGAATGAGTGATGAATGATGAATGATGAAGAGTAAAAATTTGTCTGTCATCTTTTCTAATTTATTTTTCACCTGTTTGCGTTATTTTTGATCTTATGGTATCATATCAACTATGATAATACGAAGCCATAGCCCAAGGAGGTTATTATGCCGCATGTCGTTATTCTACCTCATGCCATTGAACAAAAGTTAAAGGAAAATGAAAGGCAAGAGGTTATCAATTTCATCAATGAACTTATTGCTGATACATCTAACGAACTGAAAAGAGATATAATTGAGGTAGTGGAGGAAAAGTTTGAAAGAAGATTATCAGAAGAGATTGTAAGTCTAAAGGCAGAGTTAACCGAAAAAATGGTACTTTCCGAAGCAAAACTAACCGAGAAAATAGCATTTTCCGAAGCAAAACTAACTGAAAAGATTTCCAACAATAAAGCAGAAATTATAAAATGGATGTTTATATTTTGGTTAGGCAATGTGATAACCATCATTGGGGGTGTAGTGGGAATATTAAAAATTGCAAAGGTGTTTTAGAGTCTGTTTAACTTCCGATTTTTTGTCTATTCCCTTCTTCCGATCAATCATCTGGTGCAGTGCCAGGTGATATTTTCATATCTGGATCATAACCTGGGGAATCCCTGGGTCATATTTTCAGATCCGGATCATGACTCAGGAAATCCCTGAGTCATATTCTCAAATCCGGATCATGACCCAGGGAATCTCTGAGTCATCGATTAAAATCACATCAATCCCAGGAAAAGCTTGTATAACAATCGATTTCGGCAGGAACGCCCCTTAACTTCTCATTGATTTACTGGGTTACTACTCCCTTGCATCTTCAGAAATTTTGCATCTGGGCTGAAGTTGACAGTAATAGTTTAGCTGCAAGCACCAGCTTCAAGCCCCAGCCCAAAGCTTTAAACGGCAGTAAATCTTCGATTAAAGTACGGCTTATGGTTTTCATCTTTCTGCTTGTAGCTTGTGGCTTGTGGCTGGAGCTTAAACTGTTACAGTTGACATTTTTTATATTTTGAGATATATATAACCCGTAGGAGAAAAAAATGAGTATGGTTGTAGAAGGTGTTTACGAAAGAGGAGCTGTTACCTTAAAGCAAGAGGTCAATATCCCTGATAAGACCGAAGTGCTTGTTATATTCAATGATAAAAAAAGCAAAGAACGTTTTTTAAAATCCGCTGGTTCATGGAAAGAGGTGGATGATAGTATATTTGATGATATTATCAGACAACGTTAAACAATTCGAGAGAACTTAGTCTC
>WVZO01000610.1:0-2697 GCA_011772425.1 Candidatus Aminicenantota bacterium | reverse complement strand
TCCTGGAATTCCTGCCAGGAATCCTTTTCTTCAATCTCACCCTTTTTATATTTTTCCTCAAAGTCTTCAATCGATGAGACACCGTATTTTGTCTTTATTTTGTAGATATCTGCTTTTAGTTCCCTGATTCTTTTCTCCAGGTAGAACCTGAGACTTTCGCGAATCATTTCATCCCTGGAAAGATTCAATCGGCACCTGGGGCAGTGCCAGCCATTGGGCAAATTTGTTATAGGTTTTCCCTACCTTTTGAGCCAGTTCTATTCCTTTCTTCGTGCCTTTCAGGACTTTGTTGAAATTGGATTTTTTATCACCCAATTTTTCCAAAAACCGACCCACTTTTTTAAAGGGTTTTACCAATTCTTTTTTCTCTGATTCCAGGTTCAACTCATCCATGCTGTCTTCAATCTTCTCCAATTCCTTTTCCAGTTTTGGGTCTGATTCTTCTGCATCTTCTAAGGCATCTTTCAGTTTATGGAAATCAGCCTCAAGAGCTGGTAAATCGACTTTTATGTCTATATCAACAGCAGCGGCGGTTTTCTTGGAGGCTGCCTCTTCGTAGGTGACAGACGGCATGCCCACATATTGCACTTGTGGGGCATCAACTTTGTATTCCGGTTCTATATCAGCCTGTTCTGGCTTTGCATCGAGTTTGTAAACCGCTTCATAATTGGCTTTATTAAATGCTTCATTGACTGCTTCCTTTTGTTCTATAGACAGTTTGGCTTCAATACTTTTAAACCTGTTGAACACCTCTTTCTTTCCATACTCGTTAAGAAGTGACATGATACCCAGTACCAGTTCTGCTTCTCCTTTATATTTATCGATAAAGACTGATATATGTTCAAAAAGTTTATCCGGGTAATCTTTAATTGCGTAAAAGGCCGGGTTGGCATACCGTTTATTCGAATTATCCATAAGCTGGTCTATCCAGAAATTACATGTTCCCGCAATTTTATGCGAAGCCAGTGTGGTTAACAATTTTGCATGTAAATCACTCTCACCTATCTTAATCCCCTTGAACTCACCGGAAACAGCGATTTCCATAATCGAGGCTTTATTGTCAAATTGCTTTATATTGCCGCAGAGGAAAAGTAATTCGTTTATATATTCTTTGGATTCTTCTATTTGAGTCCTGGAAAATCTTCGCAATTGATTGGTGAGATCACCTAAAATCTCAAGAAAATTGTCCCTGAATTTTTCGTCCTTTATGTGGTGGAACGCATCGCTTAAAAATTCACTCAAATTCGGTTCATGACCCAGGTATACGGGAAAATACTTATCATTTCCATGGAGTCTGGCTTTTATCCATTCAGCCAATTGGGCATAATTGAAAGACAGGATTTTATCGATCACCTGTTGTTTTGTTAATTCCATTTTTATCCTCTAAAAATTCGATCTCTTCCATAACATCCGCAATTATCATATTTTCATGTACAATTTCCGGCATATTGGGCAATAAAGGATCCAGGCTTTGGGTTCTGCCATAATCATCATCTTTTTTTGACGGATAAAACTTGTCCCACCATCCGGCATCTATGAATGTCGGATACTTTTTATCGAAGTTTTCGCTGTTTTGGTATCTAATTTTGACCGCAGAATAAATCTCATCCGCTTCAAAGATGTCTTTGTTCATGGCTAACATATTGATTATATCTATAACGCTGTGGTTTAAAAAAGGATTTCCATTCCTATCTCTCTCGTCAAACGTTGAAAAAACAACCATTTTTTTTGATAAATAGACCTTGCCAAGTAACTTATCTATAATACTTTTATTTATTTCAGAACTCAGGACATCTTCAATTTCTTTTTCACTGTAAGGGGTATCAGATTCTCTTTTTATGTATGAAATGATTTTTTTTTTGCTCAGGATGATTCTTATCAAGATAGTAGGCAGCTTTGCCTTTATGATATCTCCGCTTAGAACGTATTTCTCACATACCTCATGAAAAGCAGATTTGAAATCTTTTCCGTTATCCATTTCCTTTCTTAATGATTTAAGGATTTCTGTAAAGGTATTCTTGTCCATGTGAGTGGTTTTGGGAATGATCTCTTTTAAATGCCGAGCCACGGTTTTATCGGTAACGCCTGCACTCTCGCTTACAATATACAAATCAATGTAGTCATCTAAAATTGATGTCATGGCTTAAATATAGATGAAATTCAAGCGATTGTCAAGAAAATAAAAGGTTTTCTTTAGAAAATGCGCAAAAATAAAAATGAAATGTAAAAAGTTAATGTATTTTTCCCTCCTGTCCTTTTCTTCTCAATGGATCATCAAGTGGATCGCCAGGTCATGAAAAATTTGTCTGCCACCTTTTCTTCATTTACTCAACTCTTTGATAATCGCAATTATAGATGCGGCTAATGCTGCTATTATCCCTAAGCCCACAATTACCTTCCATAGTATATTATACCATTTGGACTTCTTTTTTAGCTCTGGCGTTTGGGTATCCGGATGGAATGGTTTTGGGGGGGCTTGATATAAATCAATGAGTTTCCGTTCATCCGGTTTTTCTATCCCGTCCAGCAATTGGCTGACACTGTAGCCTTTCCTTAATTTCCCGATGTATATTTCGCTTTTTCCTCCCGATTCATGACCGATCAGTTCATCATACTCCACTGTTATTTCCGGGTTGTCCGGCAGCGGAACCAACTCTTTTGTTTCCAATTTTTCAAAGGAGCCGTTTATATCTCGCA
>WVZO01000129.1 GCA_011772425.1 Candidatus Aminicenantota bacterium | reverse complement strand
GATTATAAAAAAAATATAAAAAAATCTGCGTAATCCGTGTAATCTGTGGTTTCCCCTTTTTCGTTGTATCCGGGCGAAGAGCGCAGCTTTATGAATGCCTTACCCTTTTTTGAACATGGAAGGTGTGGTATTGGTGTGTTTTTTAAAGGCTTTATAAAAGGCAGCCATGGTACTAAATCCCACTTCGATGGCTATGGAAGAAATTTTCCGCCGTGCCCCCCCGGGGCTCTGCAAAATCTTTTTGGCCTCTTCGATCCGGTATGAATTGATGAAATCGAAAAAATTCCGGTTCAATCTTTCGTTGAGCAACTGGGAAAGCTGGTGAGGGGCGATAGACATTTTCTCAGCTAATGACTGCAGGGAAACATCGGCATCGCAGTATACTTTCTCGATATCCATCAGATAATTGAGCCTGGTGATACACTCCTCGGCAAAATAGGGGTTCAGAGGAGAACTTTTATACTTTGCCTTTTTTTCAAAGAGGTGTTTCTTTTTCTTATAGATATAAAAAGCAGCAGCCACCAGGGCAGTAAACAAAAGCAGCACAGCTATTTTAAAAAGCAGGGTTTGATAAAGAGAGGGTTTTAAAGTAAAAGTCAGGGAAGCCCCGCCTTGATTCCACGCCCCTTCGGCGTTACAGGCAGTTACCCTGAAGGTGTAGGTACCAGGCGTCAGGTCTTTGTAATGGGCGGCGCGTTCCTGGGCTGGGAGCAAGTAAATCCATTCCCGGTCAATCCCCTCCAACCGGTATTTGAATTTTGTTTTTCCCGGGGATAAGAAAGTAGGGGCGGTGAAATGGAAGCTTACATTTGTTGTACCTTTAAATGTAACCGGCTCTGCATCCATGGGTAGGTGATGGGAATGCCGGTTAAAATAAACCGTTTCGATCACCACCGGTGGAGGTATTTTGTTGAGGCGAATTTTTTCCGGGTTCACAATAGAGATACCTTTTTTAGTGATGAATCGGAACTCACCGTTCCTGGTTTTGAGAGCTGAATTCCTGGAAAATTTATTGTCGAATTCGAGGCTTTTCATACCGTCGGATATCCCGAAAGAAATACAGTTAATTTCATCCACACCGCCGTAGGCAAAACGGTTCAGTTCATTTTTGCCGACGCGCAGAATGCCGCTGTCGCTCATTAACCAGAAATTACCCTGTGAATCTTCAAGGAACTGGTAGATGAAGTTGGTGGTCATACCATTGGCAGTGGTATAGGAGGTAACCATACCGTCCTTAAGCGTCAGCCGTTTCAAACCGGCCCCATCCGTGGCAATCCAATACACCCAATTCCCTTTATCCCCTCTGCTCCCATCATCCGAAGCAGATACATCTTCATAGATACAGGTCACAGAAACACCCCGCAAATAATACTCTGTATTTTCCTTTTCTATTTTACCATCTTTTAAAACAGTGATTCCCCTATCTGCCGCGATCCAGATATCTCCGGCTTTNNACCTCCTTGCTCCATAAACCATCCCCGGACTTTAAAGATTCAATGATTCCATCACGAGACCGGAGTACACTCACCCCGTCAAATGTGCTGAACCATAGGTTGTCCCGGCTGTCCCTGTATATGGATGTCACCACACTGTCCGCCAGTCCTTGCCCGGTAGTAAACTGGACAAAGTGATCATTCTTCTTTTGAAAAACCCCCTTGCCGATTGTTCCCAGCCAGAGGTTTCCTTTCGCATCCTCGGCGATGGCGGCGATACCTCCACCGGAGAGTTCCCGGATTTCCAGGGAGTCAATAATGTCCCTGCCCCGGCAGCGGAATAATTTTCCACTGACAGTGCCGATCCAGGTATCCCCGTGCCCATCTTCGAACAGAGAAAGGAAAATTTCCTCCAGGGGTGGTTTAAACGGTTCATAAGATTTGAATTTACCATCTTTTAACCGAATCATTCCCGAATCGGTCCCTATCCACAAACTCTTTTCTCTATCTTCAAAAAGACAGTAAATACAAAAGGGGTTCAACAGACCTTCAAAATCGACTGTACCATCTTGTTTTTTCTTTATTCGATTTAATCCTTTCTGCGTTCCTACCCATAGATTCCTTTCACTATCTTCCGTAATACTGGTTATCCAGTTATTTGTCAATCCATCTCCGACGGTATACCTCCGGGTCCTTTTGCCTGTTTCGTGGTTTACGCCAGTTACCCTGAACAGACCTATATCGGTGCCGATCCACAGGTCTCCCCTGCGATCCTCATGCATGGTAATAATGAGGACGTTGTCCAGGCCCGGGACAGGGTATTTGAAAAATTTTCCCTCCCTGTATATAAATACCCCGTTTTCACGAGACCCAAACAGTAAATTACCGTTTCGATCCTCGACAATGGCGTTGATTTTTTTGCCCAAAAGGCCGTGAGATTCATTAAAAGAAAAAAATTTTCCGTTAGAGAACGAATACCGGTTTACATAAGTGGAATCAAAACTAATCCAGATATTGCCTCTCATATCATCTTTTATACGGCGGATACCGTCCCTGGTGATGCCATCGTTTTTGGTGAAGGTTTTGAACTGGCCGGTTTGGTACCGGTATGAAGTTAAGCATCCTGAGCTTCCGATCCAGAGGACACCTTCCCTGTCTACAACTAGATGCCTGATTTCCTGCGAAAAAATCTCCTCCTTTTCACCAAAACGAATGGGAACAAATGTCATTCCATCAAATCGAACCAGGCCCCTGGAAGTACCGATCCATAGATAACCATCAGGTGTTTGGGTTATGAAACGGACTGTATTGGATGGAATGCCGTCAACCACCTCCCATCGGTCTTCCAGGTATTGATCGACGGTTTTGTGGGGATCTAATCCCCATAAGTGACAGCAAAATAATTGAACGATAATAACACAAGTCAGTAATTGCCGGTTTGAACCGGAATTTGGCCGTTTTCCCATTTTTACAGTTTATTTCTTTTACCAATAGAATAATACAGTAAACCGCATTATATTTCAACCCCCCTCTATACAGGGCGACGTTAAAGTCGCCCTAAATTGCGCAGAGTCCAAGCACGAAGCTCGAAATACGAAACAATATCAAAATTCAAATGTTCGAAATCCAAAACAAAAGTAGAATGGTACGATGCTTTCAGGTTCTTTTCGTTTTGGTCATTTGAATTTAGGTCATTCGAATTTGTTTCGAATTTCGATATTGGTCTCTGCGCAATTTCGGATTTTAAATGGTTGGTTCATTCCTCCCAAATGGATCATGTTAAATTGCCAGATTTGGACACAAAACTTATGGGACACGGTACTGGATTCTATGAGAAAAGAAAACGGCCAGGCCTGAGGAATTCTAGATTACTCCTTTGGGCCCGGCCGTCTTTTTGATTTTTCAGCTAATGATTACCAGGTTTAACAAAAAATGGGCACTTCTGTGGTTCCCAGACCCTCAATTTTGGAACCGCCCTTAACCCTTTTTTGATCGTCCCTGTCCAGGACGGTATCAAGGTCCTGGATTGTCTCTTTACCGAGAGTCAGTTTTTTTTCTTCTTTAGGTTTCATTTTCTCCCCCTAAATTTTTATTTTGTATTGTCAAAGGTTTTTAAGATAAAACGTTTAAAAACCTTTTAACCTTTTCTTCGTCAAACGCTGTGGTTATATTATAGTATAAAATTCAAGCGGAGATTATAAATGAGGTTTCAAAAACGGATAAAAATCGTTGCAAAATGATGGGAAATGTGAAAGATTGGCTTTGCCTGCTTACTGCTTACTCTCTCTCCTCATCGGTGGTTCTCAGCGTTGGTTCGAAGAGTTCCCGGTATTTGAGCTTAAAGCGATGGAAAAACGCCAATACTTCAAAATAAAGTAGGGGAACCTGCTCCATGTGCTCCAGGAGTTCCCTGACATCATCCGAAAGTGTTATATCCTCTTTCTCCTCCACTGCTTTAGGCACTACCAGCGCTTTCGGCGTTTCTTTTTCTTTTTTTTCCCTGGTATCCTCTTTGATTTGTTCTTTAGGCTTGTAAACCATTGATCCTCTATCGCAGATCAACCAATCCAGGGAAATATTCAAGCCGTCTGCCCATCTGCGGAACGCCAATGCACCGGGGAAAGTCTCCCCGGACTCATTCTTGACATAGGTGGTCCTTTTGCAATCGCTTTGTAAGGCCATGTCTGCCTGTCTGAGGTTAAATCTTCTTCTTACTTGCCGCAATCGCATCCCGATTTCTCTTAACAATTTTCCTTTAGAAATTGTATTCATTTTAGTTACTCCTATATGGTTTTATACGAAAAAAACGTTGACATGGTTTCATTTTTTTCTAAATTGATGACCCTTTCTGGTAAAACGATGACCCTTTTAGCGGGAATTGTGACCCTTTTTTGTGCGAGCGTGACCCTTTCTCATGCAACGGTGACCCTTTTTTGTCCAGCCATAAACTTTTCACATGGAATCATGACCCTTTTTTGTTCATTCGTGACCCAATTTTGTTCAACGGCGACCCTTTTTTGTTAAATCATGACCAAAATTTGTTTAGTGATGACCCTTTTTTGTTCAGCCGTGACCTAATTTTGTTCAACGGCGACCCTTATTTGTTCTTTCATGACCAAAATTTGTTCATCAATGACCCATTTTTGTCAAATGGTGACCCAAATTTGTTCAACGGTGACCCATTTTTGTTCATGGGTGACCCAATTTTGTTCAAAGGCGACCCAAATTTGTTCGAAGGCGACCTATTTTTGTTAAATGATGACCCAAATTTGTTCAATAATGACCCTTATTTGTCAGGTCGTGTCTCTTTTATCTCACCTTCTCACCTTCCGCCCACTGATTCACTTATATAAAATGGTTTGATAAATCAAACCCCTACAACCTTCTGACTAACTGACTATCTAACCGTCTTCGTTTCTCCATTTCTTCGTTTCCTCGTTTCTTCTCTTCTTGCCAACTGCCAACTGCCAACTGGCCCCCTGGCACCCGTTCTTTCCTTATGAAAAAGTTATATTATTAGGCACCGTCTCTTAACTCTATTTCTTACTCC
>WVZO01000128.1 GCA_011772425.1 Candidatus Aminicenantota bacterium | reverse complement strand
TTCAAGGCTTTTTGCAATATATTTTCAACATGCCTTGAAACCCGCCGAATGAAATCTTCTTCGTAAATATTTAAATCATAAGTAATGCTGCCTGATACGACATTCTCTACCCGGTTAAAGGAAAAAATAAGCTGACCATCCAATTCTTTGATATTTCCATTGTCATGTAGGGGAGTTAATGCACACACAACAGTGGAAAGAAAACTCCCGGGGTTCCGGGTATCATCGGGTAGTTCCAATATCTCCCTGGCCAGTGACGTTGACGGATAATCTTGATTTTCATAGGCTTCCAGGACAGACTGCCTGAGCCTGAGAATTAAATCTTTAACGGTCATTCCCTCGTTCAGCCGTTCCCGTATAAAAACACAGTGATTAAAAGTGGTTTCAGATACGGTCTGCTGATGCAGCGGAGAGACTACCACGATATCTTCCCTGGAGGTATACCGATGTATCAATGTTTTTAATACACTCAAAAGAAAAATGTATATAGAAAGATTGGAACCTTTGCCGAGTTTGATAAGTTCCTGGGAAATAGCAGGGGGAATGTCGATATCGACTTTTCCCTTCTCCAGTGTTGACCGGGTTTCCTTTAACCTGGTGGAGGGAATTTCAGTCCTATCAGTATAACCCGATAACCTATTTAGCCAATACTCCTGCTGTTTAACAAACCCGGAGCTGGAAAGCAGCAGGTTTTCCTCGTTTGTAAATCTCATAAATTCTTGCTCCTTTCTCAAAAATCAAAATTTGCTTCCATGTCTTCCGGCCTCATTGAGTTTGGCATATTTATCAATGGTTTTTTTGTTAAAATCCGCAGGTACACTAAAATATTTCATCAAAATCCACCTCCTGCATTCGCTCAAAAAATACCTGATCCTGTCGAATCTGCGAAAGCAATTTTTCTTTCTCAACGGCATCCGAAAGCTCTATATTTCTTATTTTTATTTCCTTATTGCCGCTGACGATCTCAATGATTTTTAGAAAATCTGCGGCCAATCGTTCCATGGTCTCTCTTTTAAATAATTCTGCTAAATAATCCAGGTTAAAATAAATTTCCTCGTTCATATCCGCAATCAAAAAATTAATATCCACATTCATGGTGGTATGGTCCATTCTTAATGGGATAAACGGGGTACTGTGACCGCTGTCTTGCTGTGATTCGAAATTTTGAACCGTTAAACTGACATTAAAGAGGGGATTACGATAAAAATCCCTCCCGAACTCCAGTTTCTCGATCAACTTTTCAAATTGGAAATCCTGGTTTTCAAAGGCGTTAATGCCGTTGGTTTTAACTTCCTGTAAAAATTCCAGGTAAGTCTTACTCCCCCGCGGATAATTCCGCAAAGCCAACAGGTTAATAAAAAAACCGATGATATCCTGGAGACAGGTATGCCGTCTCCCAGCCACTCCGGTCCCAATGATGATATCTTCCTCACCCGTATATTTATACAGCAATATACTCAATACCGCCAGTAAATTCATATAAAGGGTGGTTTGGGTCTCAGTAATTAACGCTTTAAATCGGAAGGTTTCGACACGGCCCAGTTTAAATACATACCGGTCCGATTCATAGTGCATGTTCACCGGACGTTGATAGTCGAAAGGCAAATTTAAGCGCCAGATTTTATCTGCGTCGGCAAACCGGTTCAACCAATATTCCTCCTGTTCCCTGATTTGACCTGATTCGAATAAACGGTCCTGCCATTCTGAAAAATCTTTGTATTGAATCTTCAACAGTTCCAGCTGCTGTCCTGAAAACAATTTTTTAAAGTCCTTCATCAGTATTTCCATTGAAACACCGTCAGACACGATATGATGCGTATCATACAGAACCAGAGTCTCTTCCCCGGGCAATTCGGCCGCTGCCACCCGCATCAACGGGGCTTTATTCAAATCAAAAGGACGAATAAATACCTTTATCATCTCTTCGATGCACTTTCCAGCCATCGGGAAAACGTCAATCTTAAATTCCACATGATCATGAATTCGTTGGACCGGTTTATTAGCGATTAACTCAAAAGAGGTTCTCAGGGTATCATGGCGTTCAACCAGGCGTTTGACCGTACGTTCAACACTTTCTATATCCAGTCTCCCCTTAAATTTAAGCATACAAGGCACATTGTACGTGGTTCCAATATTTTCGAAATGATCCAGGAAGAACAGGCGCCTTTGAGCGGAGGACAGGATATAATATTCCTTTTTCTCCACGGCTTCTATGGAGATATGTTTATCTTCCGCTGTCCTGCCTATATATTCGGATAATTCCTTAATCGTGGGAGCAGAGAATATTTCTACCAGCGGTATTTTTATATTAAATTCTTTGTGGACCCTGGCTGCCAGCAGGGTAACTCTCAACGAATGACCACCCAGGTCAAAGAAATTATCTTCAATCCCGATTTTTTCCTTTCCCAATCCCAATACTTCTGACCAGATATCCGCCAGTTTCTGTTCCCGTTCATTCCGGGGAGCAGTGTATTTCTCACCGGTTTGGATCACCTCCACCAGTAACATCCGTCGGTCCACTTTCCCGTTGGGGGTTAAAGGAATTTTTTCTATTTGTACGAAATGAACCGGTACCATATAGGCAGGTAAATGAACCGACAGGTATTTTTTCAATTGTGCCGGATCCAACGGCTGGTCAGCGGTGAAATAAGCATAGAGCCGTCTATCATACCCGCAGTTCCCATCGTCGGCATCGGTGGAGGGTAAAGCCACGACCACGGCTTCTTTTATCTGATCCATTTTTAACAGGTGATTTTCGATTTCTCCCAATTCAACCCGGTGCCCCCGGATTTTAATTTGATGGTCTATTCTTCCTAGGAATTCAATGGTCCCCTCCTCCCGAAACCGGGTAAGGTCACCGGTCCGGTAAACCCGCTCTCCTTTTCTAAATGGACTGTCTCTAAACTTCTCGCCGGTAAGCTCCGGATTATTCAAATATCCTCGTGCCACACCGTCACCACCGACACAAAGCTCGCCAATCACTCCCAGGGGTAATAAACAGCCATTTTTATCTAAAATATAGGCAGTTGAATTATTTATGGGCGTTCCAATGGGTATGGTGGTTTCATATTCCCTCTCGATGAAATGGATAGTAGAAAAGGTGGTATTTTCCGTCGGACCATATCCATTGATCACCTTCAAACCGGGGAACCGTTCTTTCAAACGGTTGATATGAGGAGGAGATAATACATCCCCACCAACCAGGAGGGTACGTAATCCTTTAAAAAGGTCGATATCCACTTCCGACACCTGGTTGAATAACGGGGAAGTCATCCACATAATAGTGATTCGATATTTGCGTATTATTTGTCTCAAGGTTTGAATGTCCAGGAGAAGGTCTTTTTTCACCGGATGGAGAGTTGAACCGTTAAGAAGAGGTCCCCATATTTCCAGGGTAGAGGCATCAAAGTCCGGTGCACCTGTGGGCAGCAGGCAGTCATCTTCTCCAAATTCAATGAAATTCGTATTCTTAACCAGCCGAACCACATTCCTGTGCTCCACCAATACGCCTTTAGGCTTCCCGGTAGAACCTGAAGTAAACATCACATAAGCCAGGCCAGTGGATTGAAGATTAACCTCCGGGTTTGCACAGGACTCCCCGGGAAGTAACTCCCATAATGCCCCTAACCTGGATATAAATATTTTCTCTTCCTCTTCAAAGGACTCTCCTACCAGTAAAATCGAGGCCGCTGAATCCCTCAAAACATAATGGACCCTGTGGTGCGGCGTATCCGGGTCAATAGGCAAATAAGCACCGCCCGTTTTCAAAATGCCCAGGATGCCAATAATCATCTCCAGGGAACGCTCCACCATAATGGCCGCAATGGTGCCGGGTTTGACACCTCTTTCCCTTAAACGATGGGCCAGTCGGTTCGATTGCTCATTCAATTCCCTGTAAGTCAAATGTACCAACTCAACGGTTTTTTCCTCTTTATCGGTCGGGGGCGGCGGCCCCTTGCCAACCGCCAACGTACAACGCCAACTGCCAACCAATGCTGTCCTGTCCGGTGTCTCCACCACCTGTTCTTGAAACAATCGATGAAGGGTTTTATCTCCAGGGTAATCCACCCGCGTATCGTTAAATTTATACAGGATTTCCTGCCTCTCGCCCGGGGGTAACAGGTCTAAAGCGCAGATGCGCCGCGTTTCATCGGTTAATACCTGACTCAATACGTGCTTGAAGTGTTCGGCAATTCGCCTTATGCCCCCACTGCCGTATACATTTTCATTGTAAATGAACCTTACGGTCAATAAAGACTCCGCAGCAATGACAATGTTAAAATCATAATTGCTCTGCTCAAAGGCTTCGATATTGGATAACTTCAACAGTACGTTATTATTGTCCCCGGCTGTCAATCGTTCCACCTGTTCCTTCACCGGGTAGTTTTCCAGTACATAAATATGATCGATTAAATGATGCTTTAACATACTTTCCGATTGAATATCAGCCAGTGGATAATAATGAAAGGCTTTGCTCTCTACATCATCTTGCTGAAGGTACCCGAGTAATTCATTAAACCGGGTTTCTTCGTCAAAGCGAAGACGAACCGGGATCGTATTCACAAACAAACCGATCATGGATTCCACGCCGTCTATTTCAGGAGGTCGTCCTGCCACCACCGAACCAAAAACAACATCCTGTACCGCGTTATACCTGGCTAACATAACGCCCCAGGCAGTTTGAAGCAGGATATTCAGGGTGACGTAATTTTTTCCTGCCAGATGCCTCAGCCGGCCGGTTGCTTCCCTGTCGATTTCAAAAATAAATTCCTTATTTTTATATCCCTTTTCCAGGGTTTCCGGTTCTTCTATCGCCGGGACCCCCGCTGTTTTTTCATAACCTTCCAGGTATTTTTTCCAATAATTTCTGGGCCTGCATTTATCCCGGGTTTCCAGCCATTTTATATAAACCCGGTAAGGAGTAACTTCGGGTAATCGCAAGGGGCGATTCTCAAGGCAACTGCGATATATCTCCAGGAATTCCGAAACCAATATTCCCACACACCATCCATCCATCAATATGTGATGAAAACTCCAGGTAAACTGATGT
>WVZO01000542.1 GCA_011772425.1 Candidatus Aminicenantota bacterium | reverse complement strand
CCCCTTTTCCTGGAACAAATAAAAGACGGTGGCCCTGTGACCGTAACCCACCCGGATATCAAACGCTATTTCATGTCCATACCCGAAGCTGTTCTCCTGGTCCTCCAGGCGGCTCACATGGGGAGCCAGGAAGGCGGCGAAATCTTTGTCCTGGATATGGGTGAACCCGTTAAAATCGTACAACTGGCAGAAAACCTCATCCGCCTCAATAACATGGAACCTTACAAAGATATTGATATCGTATTTACCGGCCTCCGCCCCGGTGAAAAACTCTTTGAAGAACTCCTGACCGCGGAAGAAGGCACCGACGCTACCACACATGCCAAAATCTACATCGCCAGGAAATGTTCAAACCTGGACCCAAAAGCACTTAAACATGCATTGGCCAGGCTGGAAAAATCCCTGGATACCAACTCCCCGGGAAATATAAAAGATATTTTAAAAGAATATGTGCCGTATTACCAGGAGATTTCAGAGAAAAACATTGATAATTAAAATGCCTCCGGCGGCCAGGGGCTCTTTTGAAAACCCCACTGCGTGGGGGAGCATTTGCAGTGCAAAGACGGCGTACGACGCTGCAAACGGCGTATCGTCTCCATGGGTATTATTTAATACCGCACTGTAAGTGCCCCCTGGACCCCACAAAACTTTTGTTTAAAGGCTTTTTTGCTATTTTTCAAGAAGCTCAATTGACAATTGACAACTAAAAATGGTTAAGCTGCAATTATTTAAAAACCCGGGAAACGTTCTGCGAGCAATTGCCGGTTTCAAGTGGTTAATCGCTAAAGTGGTACTGGCCCTGGTTGTCCTGGTGCTTTCTATCAAGCCCTTTTTATTTACCTGGAATTTTATACCGGCGGTGTTTCACCTGGGCGGCGATCAATCCAGAGCCGGGTCTTATATGTCTGCTGCTCTCTCCCATAAACCTTCTTCATATAAAATATTTAATGAAAACCATCCCGGGGTAATTGAACGTTACCTGGTAAAATCCGCCATTTATTCAAAGGATATACGCCTGTTGGATTCTCATCCGGGTTTGGATATTTCTAAAACGCATGGGAAATTTAAAGACAATTTTTATCTTCAAGACCTATTGGGTAATATCGGTGAAGACCGGGACTGGGAAAACCTGGACGAGGTTTCTTTTGATGTGTTGGCAGACGAAAACATGAATTTCTTAACTACTGCGATTATTGAAAAGATCAAGACTAAACTGGACCGGGGGTTTATCCAGAACCTGGCGGATTTTGCTTCCTGGAAAGGGAATATCCGCTTGAGTCAACATTTGGTTTCCGCGTATCCAGTGGAGGGTGTATTGTTTCGTGCCGGTGAATTAAGGGCATGGGATTTTAATGAATCAGTGGCCCGGTTAAAAACGATATTGTTTGAGAAATATAAACTTAGTGATGATGAGATAGGAAAAAATTTAGTTCAATGTCCTGGTTTTACAAACCCGGGTGAGGTTAAAAAGCGGTGGTATTTTTCTAAGATGGCGAGTAAGACGGTATTTTCCCGGGGTTCTTTTGTTATAGGGCCGGATCAGGTGGATTCCAATCCGGTGATGCGGGTGATGGGTTTTTTTGTTTCTCATCG
>WVZO01000762.1 GCA_011772425.1 Candidatus Aminicenantota bacterium | reverse complement strand
AAAACAAATGTAAATGGGGAAGCGTCTCAACATTCTGCAATAGATACCTTTTGTCAGATGTTGGGACGCTGCCCCATTGGACTGGACCGGTTAAATACAAACTTGTTTCACTGAAATACAAATTTACATCAAAAAAATATAAGTCAACACCTGCTGGATACAAATTTGTTTCGGAGAGATACAAATTTGTGCCCGGTCTATCACAAATTTGAGACCGGCCGGTTACAAATTTGTGTCGGAAACATATTAAATCATGTCCGCGTGATACAAAATTACATCGAAAATCCTTGTTTTTTGCAAAAGATGAAACAAAAGTGCACCAACCAAACACAAACTTGCACCACTCCGAAACATGTTTGCACCAAAAAGATATTTCGTCATGTCTTTCAGGTATAAAAACGCAGCGATTTGATACAATTTTGTATGCCTTTTCTCTTATTTTATATCTTTGGGGATCAAATTTGTATTGGACCGGTCACAAATTTATGATGCCTTGGTCACAAATTTGTGATCGGCTGGTCTCATTTTTGTGTTTCCCGGTCCAAATTTTATATCGATTGCTATCAAGTTTGTTTCGTTGAGTCATGTTTTAATAAAAAACAGACACAAGTTTGTCCCACTCTGGTGTAAGTTTGTCTTGTTTTGATGTAATTTTGTTCGTTCACTTTCCACTGTGGGAATACCTTTTTGTCTCCGACGGCCAGGGGGTTCTTTTGAAAAACCACCCCCTGGACCCCCGCAAAACTTTTTATATGGGTTCGTTTTTTCTGTCATATTTTATATCACACCTATTCATTGCTTTTCTTTTTGCGGTTTCTTGTTCAAACACCGGGAAACATGGTTAATAAAGTATTTTCGCCTCACTCCTGCCCTGTCCAGGAGGTGTAACAAAATGTCGCAATTTCAAAAGTGCCGTATTTGGTTCCCTTTCCCCCGGAACACCCGGAGCATCGAAACAGGAAAGGAATTCCCGGGGTGTCACATTTTATAACAAAATCCAATGAACTTATGGACCGGATGAGATATTTTCCCGGTTTCAGCCGCAAAGATTCAGGCGATAATATGCTGTAATATAACCATTCATTTCATTTTGCCATAACCGTTTCGAGGATATCGGCACCGTTGGAGGGATGCTGTATCACGGACCTCAGACACAAAAAAAGCTGGCATGCCAATTGCTATGGATATACCTGGATGCTTCCGGGACACCAGGAAGCAAAATGTTTGACAATACATAGGAGTATAATAGGAGGGGAATTATAATGTAAGGGACCCGGCATGGGGCACGGGTCCCTCAGTCACATCAATTTTGAATGTTGTGTTTTTAACTTCAACTACCACAAGGAGTGGGACAGGTGATTGTTTGACAAAGCGAACATACTGAACCACAGTGAGGCAGGCCGGAGTTACAGTAAGAAATTTCTGTCGGTCCCTCATCCGGGGGCAGCCCTCCTCTAACGTAACTCTGATTGTTTTTGTCCAGGTTCGCAATGGTTTTTTTCTTCAAAGCCAACACCTTACCTTGTTTTTTTGTTTTCATTTTAAATCTCCTTTTTTTTATTTTTACATCACAAATATAACCGATTTATCAGAGTTTTCGTCAAGATTTGCAATACTTTCCCTTTATTTTTGTCTTTTGCTGATTTCATGAGCTTTTTGAGAGGTAAAGATTTATAAATTTTTACCTATTGTGAGATTCTCGACTGTCCCTTTTTCGCTTTATTGTAACAGTAAGACTGTTTTTCACCACGAAGGCACGAAGAACACGAATTCGCGTCCCTTCGCGTGTCTTCGCGGCTAAAAATTAGAATTACTGGCTTTTTTTTGTTTTCGTTGTATTACACCATTTTTAATGATATAATCCTCCATGACACAAACATGCTGCATGGATAAATTTGCTCCCATAAACCATGGATAAGTAAAATGAAAGATATTGCAAACCGTTTGTTCCGGATCCTTCGCTCCCACATCCATCGCCTGTCTTTTGTAGAACGTTTTAATCGCCTGCTTAAAACCGCGAAAAATAAATCCTATTCCTACGGTAATTCCTATGATAACCGGGAAAACTATTTTGAAAACCGAAATGCTGAAGAAAATTCCGGATTTAAATCCGATATACCGGCACAAATATTGGAAGATTTAGCTGTTTTTGAACTAACGCCGCCTTCTTCCCTGGAAGAGGTAAAAAAAGCCCGCAATAGAGAAATAAAAAAGTTTCATTCGGACAAATACATCAACGATCCCGAGAAGTATAAAACATCAAAAGAAATTATGCAGATTTACAATGCAGCTTATGCGCGGTTGGAAAAATATTATTCCCAGGGACATAAGAAATAATGAAGAATTCTGAAATTAGAATTACCAGAATTCCCAACGATAATATTGCAAAAAGATTGGTAATTTGATATATTGTAGAGTACGTTTAGTAGAAAGAAAAAAGAAGGATGAAAGTAACACAGATGAAGGATGCTTATCAACGCCAGCGAGAGTTGATGGTGGAGGGCCAGATCCGCAGCCGCGGCGTGAGGGATCAATTGGTGTTGGATGCCATGTTAAAGGTTCCCCGCCATATGTTTGTCCCTTCTATTGAAAAAGGCAGCAGCTACTGCGACGGGCCATTACCCATTGGCCATGGTCAGACCATCTCCCAGCCCTATATCGTCGCTTACATGACAGAAATGCTGGAAATGAAGGGCGATGAAAAAGTGCTGGAACTGGGAACCGGGTGTGGTTACCAAACCGCGATATTAGCTGAAATTGCCAGTGAAGTCTATACTATCGAAATCGTCAAAGAACTTGGCATGAGAGCCCAAGAATTGTTGACCGAAACCTTTGAGTATGTCAATGTCTTTTTCAAGTTCGCCAATGGCAGAGAAGGTTGGGAAGAATACGCACCCTTTGACCGTATTATTATTACTGCTGCGCCGGCGCGGTTCCCTGAAAATCTTTTTGACCAGTTGGCCGAAGGGGGAATTGCTGTAGCGCCGGTGGGTGATTATTTTCAACGACTGGTCAAATACTGGAAAAAAGGCGGAAAAATTAAATCCAGACCATTAATCGGGGTCTCTTTTGTCCCCTTTGTCTAGGAGGTGTGAGTATGAAACAGGAAGTACAGAGTACAGCACATAGTAAAAAAAACACCATGCAAAAAACAATTTCTCTAAAGTTCTTACTCTATGCCCTATACCCTATGCTCTTTGCGGCTCTTTTATTTTCTTCCCCGGAGCTCAAAACCATTCCTCTTCATATCGGTTCGAAGCAATTTGTAGTGGAGATTGCCGATACTGAGGAAAAACATTTGCGGGGGTTAATGTTCCGGGAATTCATTCCCGATAATTTCGGGATGTTGTTTGTGTATGGGGAAGAGGAGTATCGTTCCATGTGGATGAAAAACTGCAGGGTTCACCTGGATATCATTTTCCTGGATGCCAATAAAAAGGTTATAAATATGTATATCAATGTACCACCCTGTGAAATGGAACCATGCAGGACGTATGTATCTAAAAGCCCGGTCAAATATGTGCTGGAATTGAGAGGAAATCTCGCCAAAGAATTAAAACTTAAACCCGGAGATACCATTTTTTTTATTCTAGATAAATAGTTCAAGAAAGAAATCCGTTATCCACGTTTTAAATTTCAATTCAGGTCGAAAATGTAAACCAATTATACTAATATGGAGTCTAAATAACTTGGCGTAACAGGTTTGTTTCAAGACCATACTTGAAACAGACGGCTAAAATGTAAAACATGATGATTTATATTCATCCCTAAGGGCTTAAAGGAGGTCTTAGATGAGGAAAAAAGAGTTATTGGTATTTATTTTATTGGTATTGGTAAATTTTTCTGCGGCTTATGGTAATGGTAAAGGATTGAGCGTGATTGAGGCTATCAGGGCCAATGAACCCATCAGGGTAGATGGATTGCTCAAATGAAAAAACCTGGAATGGGAAGGGTTACAGTGGATTTATTCAATCCGATCCGGTGGAAGGTGCACCAGCTTCTGAAAAGACAGTCGTTTGGGTGGCCTACGATAATAAAGCCATTTACATTTCGGCACGCTTATATGACTCGGAGCCGGATAAAATCATCGGTCTTCTGGGCCGGCGTGATGAATTTGTGGATTCCGACTGGTTTATTTTTTCTGTAGACCCTTATTATGACCGCCGCAGTGGGTACCAGTTTGCCGTCAACCCGGCGGGTTCCATGGTGGATTGGACCATTTACAACGATGAATATAGTGATTCCACCTGGGATGGCGTTTGGGAGTGCAAGACCCGGGTCGATGACAAAGGCTGGACCGTTGAAATACGGATTCCCTTTGCACAATTGCGTTTCAAACAAAAAGACCATTATGTTTGGGGAGTCAATTTTCGCCGTTATATTAAACGCAAAAACGAACGGGTCGGCATTGTATGGATTCCTAAAAAGGACAGCGGGTTTGTTTCCCATTTTGCCCGGCTGGTAGGGATGAAGGACATTAAACCGGGCCGTCATATCGAATTTTTGCCTTACTCTGTGGGTAAAGCGGCTTTTGGCACCAAAGAAGAAGGCAATCCCTTTGCCACGGGAAAAGATTATTTTGCCACTGGGGGTCTTGATCTAAAGGTAGGTTTAAAGAGTAATTTAACCCTTGATTTAACGGTTAATCCTGATTTTGGCCAGGTAGAAGTGGACCCGGCGGTGATCAACCTCAGTGCAGCCGAGAGTTATTATTCGGAAAAGCGGCCGTTTTTTATCGAAGGTTCCAATATATTCGTTTTTGGTCGGGGAGGAACCAATCGGAATATCGGTGCCAATTGGGGGGACCCGAATTTTTTTTACAGCCGGCGGATTGGGCGGCCTCCCCAGGGCGGTGTGGATACGGATGGTTACGTGGACTACCCGGATTGGTCCACCATCCTGGCAGCAGCAAAAGTAACGGGAAAAATCGGGAACGGCTGGAATATCGGTTTCATCAGTGCCCTCACCCAACGGGAATACGCTCAAATCGACCTGGATAATCAACGTTCCCGGGAAGAAGTGGAACCGTTTTCCTCTTATACTGTGCTGCGGGCACAAAGAGAATTTAATGAAGGCAGGCAGGGGTTGGGTTTGATTTCCACCGGGGTGTTGAGAGACCTGCGCAACCCGGCTTTAAAGGATACATTAAACCGCAATGCTTTTAGCTTTGGCGTTGACGGCTGGACGTTCCTGGATAAAGACAAGATGTGGGTAGTGAGCGGATGGTTTGGGGCGACGCAGGTGTCCGGCAGTAAAGAAGCGATCTGGGACCTCCAGCATTCGTATCCCCATTACTTCCAAAGGCCGGATGCCTCCCATGTAAGCCTGGATGAGAATGCCACGTCCATGAACGGCTGGGCCGGACGGCTGATCCTCAATAAGCAAAAAGGAAATTTTGTGGTAAATGCTGCGCTTGGGGCGATTTCTCCGGGATTCAATTCCAGGGATATGGGGTTCCAGTGGAGCGGCGATGTGATCAACGGCCATATTATGGTGGCGTACCGCTCCTTTAAACCGGGGAAGATCTTCCGCAATTGGAATGTACATCTATTCACCCAGCGGAATTATGATTTCGGCGGTCATAAGATCGGTGAGCAGCGGTTGATATTTATCGGAAGTGCCCAATTCTTGAATTATTGGAGTATTTATGGACAGTTGAGTGTGAATCCCGAACGCTGGTCTAAAGATTTAACCCGCGGCGGTCCGTTAACCCTGCTTCCGCCTACTACATGGGGAGAATTCGAGATCGCGAGCGATGATCGAAAACCTGTGGTTCTTTCTCTCTATAGTTACTTTTCATCTTCCCAATCCGGTTCCTGGGAGTGGAGTCCGTCGCTGGGGATAAGATGGAAACCCGGCAGCAACTTCAATATCTCCCTTAATCCGCGGTATAGTACATCACATGGTGTGGCCCAATGGGTGACGGCTGTGGACGATGAATTCATGGCCGACACCTATGGAACCCGTTATATATTTGCTGCTATCGATCAAAAAATAGTATCCTGTAGTATCCGCCTGAATTGGATTTTTACGCCGAAGCTCAGCCTTCAGGCCTATATTCAACCTTTCATTGCCGTGGGTGCATATAAGGGTTTTAAAGAACTGGCTCGGCCCAGGAGTTTTGATTTTAACCGGTTCGGACAGGGAGATTCTTCCATTTCTTACTCAGATGTGGATGAATTATACACGGTTGATCCTGACGGACCGGGTGCAGCCCCGGTGTTTACCTTTGGCAACCCGGATTTTAATTATAAGTCCTTACGGGGAACCGTTGTGCTTCGCTGGGAATATCGGCCGGGTTCTACTCTTTATGCGGTGTGGACCCAGAACCGGGCGGATTATTCCTATCCCGGGGAATTTCGCCTGGGTCGGGACCTGGGAAATCTCTTTAGGGCGCCGGGAGATGATATTTTCATGATCAAATTTACGTACCGGTTGAAGATTTAAAAAACCGCGAAGGCACGCGAAGAGACGCGAAGTTGACACACCCCGCCCTTCGGGCACCCCTCTCAGGATGGGATTTTTTAGACTGAATGTGGCACAATGAATGAATGAAGCACAATGACTGACCGTGTATGAAAAGTTTTTTGCCCCGCTTTTTTACAAAAAAGCGGGCCGCCGGAGGCATTTGTAATTTTAGTCATTATTTGATATGATAGGCTAAATGAAAAAAAAATTAAAATCCATTTTATGTATTCTCTTTGTTTTCATAAGCGCAGCACTTTTTGCGTACACTTACTCACAGGAATCCAAGAACAATACCACGGCTGAGAAAGATAAATTTTTTGTCCTGGATAATGACCTGGTGGTTTACGTACAGCAGCGAGACCATGTACCCCTGGTGAATATCGCCTTTGCTGTTAATGTCGGTTCAAAAAATGAAGACGCCGGTACCAGCGGTATGGTTCATATACTGGAACATCTAATTTTTTTGGGTGAGACAGAATTTCACACGGCTGATGAAATGAACCGGGAAATGAGACAGCATGGTGCCCAGTTTAATGCCCATACCAGCCATGACCTGATTACCGTTGAAGTTTCCCTGCCGGCCCAATTCTGGGAATTCGGACTCCGGTTGATAAAAGAAAAAGTATATCACCTTAAATTTTCCCAGGAGCGATTGGATAAAGAGAAAAAAATTATCTTCGAGGAAATCGCCCAACACCAGGATAATCCTGTTTCATTGGGAACCTTCCTGGCGCTTCAACACCTGTTTAAAGACCACCCCTACCAGCGGCCGATTTCAGGAGACCGGGAGGTTATTGAAAAAGCCTCGGTTGAAGAGATACAGGCCTTTTATCAACGGTATTTCATCCCTTCTAACTGTGCTGTGGCAGTGGTGGGAGATGTAAACCTCGATGACATGGACAAAACCATCCGCGAGGTTTTTGGGAAACTAGAAAAACAAAAAAGTGAAGAACCGGAAAAAAAACAACCCCAATTGAACAACATTTTCAAAATGGCCCCTTCGTTGAAAAAAACCGCCAAAGTGGAACGGCATCTGGATATTACCCAGGCTCATCTGATGATTGGGTTCCTTGCACCTCCCTCAAGCCATGAGCATCAATTGGCTCTCAATTTTTTAGACCGGATATTTGGAAGCGGCATCAATCCGTTACTGAGAAGTATACTCTTCTGGAGAGGGAGACCCCTGGTTTACAGGGTTTCCACCCGGTATATTTCCCTGCAATATGGGGGAGCTTTTTTGATCCACCTCACCCTGGACCCCAAAAACCTGAAAAAAGCTCATTGGGAACTGATGAAGTTCTTAAAAAATGCCTGGTCATATAAATATTCTATTGACGATTATCCATTTGATGAACGGATATTTGTCACGGATTACCTGGAGACCGCCAGGAGCGCTATTAAAACCTCCTACCAGGAGTTCCAGGAACAGGGAATGAGAGCAGCCGTGAATTACGCCGTGTATATTCTTTTCTCTAAAGATATACAGTCAAAGAAGAAACAAGCACCGTACATGAAGAGAGTTGAAAAAATTAAGTCTTCCCATATACGTGATGCGGTTTCCCGGTATTTTAGCGGGAAAAAATATGTGGCTATTTCCATTTTGCCGGAGAAGAAGAAGTAAGAAGATGAGAAGAGAAGAAGACAAGAAGAGAAGAAGGGGCGTTGCGCTTTGCGCTGTGCTCTACACTCTATGCTCTACGCTCTACGCCTCTCTTGCCTGGGCACAAGACCTGCAGGAGCGGGGGAAAATATGGAAAAACCAGCCGGAAAAGGTGCAATTGCAGTTGAAAGAAAATGACCAGTGGTGGTTTATCTACCACCAGGACACGTCTTCTGAAATGACCATTGTTCAAATCCTGGTAAAAGGAGGAAAACGAGCGGTTCCGGTTTCGCAGCGGGGTTTGGCTTTTCTTACCACCGGGCTGTCCGTTAACATGCCCACCATATCGAAAGTGAGGGAACTGATGCACATGGGTTCCACTGTTTTCTATCATGTTGAAGGGGATTATTCCACCATCAGGATTAAAAGTTTATCTAAACATGTTGAGGAAACCCTTAAGATTGTTTCCAGGGTCATGCAAAAACCACTGTTCTCCGGTCTGCGAATCAGTAATACCAGGAGATACATGGAACATCGGCAAAAAGGGGAAGAGGATTCTCCGGAACAGCTTATGGAACGGACCTATTTAGATGCCTTTTTCGGACCCGGAGACGGATATGCCGGTTCCATAAACGGGGACTCTGATTCCCGTAAAAAAATAAAACGAAAGCACATCCTGCAATTTTATAAACGCTTTTTCAACCGTTCCCATATGATCATTGCCGTATCTTCCAACCTGGGGAAACCGGAAATAAGCCGGATCATTGAGAAATATTTTAAATCCCTTCCGTTGGGTGATGATGTAAACCCGGTGGTCCAGGGAATGCAGGGAGTGCGGGGTGCTGTCCCTGAAAAAAAGACCTATTCCCTGGAAAAAGATACCCAGCAAGTATTGATCTCCTTTGGCGCCCTGCTTCCGAATATGAGCAAACAGAATTATGCAAAAATATACATGCTGGATAACCTCCTGGGAAAAGGCCCAGGGTGCAAACTCTGGCCGCTGCGGGTAAAAAAAGATCTGGCCTATAATATATCCAGCCATTTTATCCAATGGCAGGATGCCGGCATTTTTATTATTTATCTAAAAACAAAAGTTACCAAAAAAGAGGAGGCTTATACCGCCTTAAAAGAACTCATCACTGGTCTCTACAAGAACGGGATTACCCGGCAAGAACTGGATACCACAGCTGTTCGTTCCCGGGCTGATTTTCTCAGGAAAAATGAAACAAAAATGAATCGAATACAGAACCTGGCCTATTTTGAAGCGTTGGGAGTCGGATTTGATTTCCTGGAAACCTTCTTTTCCCAGGTGGACCAGGTAACATTGAAAGAATTTAATGGGTACATTAAAGACGTATTACATCCGGATCGATTAGTAGAAGTAATTATTGGTCCGCGCCAGGATCAGGAACAGAAGTAGAATTGTTAATTGTTAATTGTTGTGGGAAGAGACACAAAAAATTTACTTCCCTTTCCAGGTTGAGATTCTACCCACACGCTGCCGCTGTGACGGCTGACGATCCGATTAACAATCGTTAA
Source organism: Candidatus Aminicenantota bacterium (assembly GCA_011772425.1). GTDB lineage: Bacteria > Acidobacteriota > Aminicenantia > UBA2199 > UBA2199 > JAKAGC01. Next base: position 10,908 of record WVZO01000762.1, on the reverse strand, counting down.
CCCCAGCCCTTCTCCGTCGGTTTCATCAGGATTCAACCGGTGGAATATCTCAAATATTTTTTTCTGGTACTCTTTAGAAATCCCGATGCCATTGTCTTCCACGCAGTAAACCACATAATCTCCTCCCGGTTTTTCTTTTCCGGTAATGGAGATTTCTCCCGGCCGCTTCGGATCAAGGTATTTCAATGCATTACTCAGCAGGTTGGAAAACAGCTGGTTCAGCTGCATCTCATTACCAAAGCAGGGAGGTAATTGCTCCACCCGGATGTTTACTCCTTTTTCTTTCAATTGGAATTCAAAGGCGTTTATCATGTCAGATATGAGTTGATTCATATCAATAGAATCGAAGGTAGAAGTCATTCGGTCCACCCGTGAGAGTTTTAGAAGTCCAGAAAGCAAACCATCCATTTTAGATGTGCTGACTTCAATGTATTTGAGGGATTCCTGGATATCTTCGTGGAGAATCGGGTCTATTTTATCTTTAATATCTTGCGGTATATGACCCATTTTATCCAGGATTGAATTGATTTCATTAAGGGAGAAATTCAATTCCTGGGAAAAGCCTTGAATATTCACCAAAGGAGACCGTAAATCATGGGAAGTAACATAGATCACCTGTTCCAGTTCTTTGTTTTTTTCTGCCAGTTGAGCCATTAGACGTCGTTGTTCAGCTTCTGCTTCATCTCTTTTTTTTTGCCCCACCTGGATTTGTTCCAGCATATTGTTAAATCCCTTATACAGCACATCAATCTCGTCACGTCCTTCATGGTGAACACGGACAGAATAATCGGAATAATGAGATATTTTTTCAGTGACACCAGCCAGTTTAAGAATGGGATAGGAAATGGTCCCCTGGAAGCGAAGAGCCAGGAGATAAGAAAGTACAATTAATCCCACCATCACCAGGATGAGTGAGGTAATCCTGCTGCGAATGCTCCTCTGCAGCGGCTCCGTGGAGGCCCGCAAGTAGACAGTTCCATAAAACACATCCTGGCGTATAATCGGGTGCGACAGATGAAGGTAGTCGCCCTTAAATTCATGGTATACTTGTTTTGCCAGAAGGGAAGAGGGAGGTTCGAATTCTTCTTTACTTATATTATGTGAGGTATATAGTTTCCCATTCTCATCGTAAACAAATCCATTTTCCAGGTTGGGTATAACCTCCAATAATTCCAGGATCTCTTCTGTCCCTCTCTTATCATAAAATGTCAGCGGTCCTATACTGACTTCTCCCACAAGTTTAGCATTGAGGCGGGTATGGTTCACCAGGTCTTCTCTTAATTGGAAGATATCCATGATAATGACTATGGTAAAGCCCAGTACCAGCGCCGGTATGCTAACCAAAAGCATCAGGATAATGAGCTTGTTCCTGATGGAAAGATTTCGCATGATACTCATTTTCTTGATACTCATTTTCCATCTTTCATCTATTTTCTAAAATAGGTGCAATCCGCTTAGCAGCTTTCATCATATGCCAACTGATTGCTAACCCCGCTTGCCGGGCAGCGGAATCATTAATCTCAAAGCGAAGTTTGACCCCTTCATAAAAAAAATTGACGTGAATCCCCTGTCGGGCAAAACCCTCGGTATCACCAACCAAGAGGATAGGTTTCTCCCCGATGGAATCAAGAATGGTTTTCAGTTCATTTTTCATTGATTCCGAAACAAAGAGGAGGTGAGCATTACCAATTTCCTTCACATTGGAAATATAGCGGATATATACCCGTTTCTTCAAAATCTGTTTTTTTTTATAGACATCTTGCAAATGATCGCCGAAGGGGTTTTTACCGATGACAGCGATATTAAAAGGCTTTGATGTGTTTTCCATACTCAGTCCCGGCGGCCAGGTAACAAAACGCGCAATTGACTCCAATTGATCCGCCTTATCTCTATAAGGGATGTAAGGGTTAATAATTTTGGTCGTTTTAGTTTTTAAGAGACTGTTATGCAAGACCAGTCCGGCTCTCCGGGACGCAGTTTCATTAATCTCAAGGGAAGTGGCTGTGGCGATTTCTCTTTTTCTTCCAGGTTTAGTCTTATCAATGATCTCTTTTCTCTCTATTAAAAGATTAATATGTACTCCCCGCCTGGCATATCCAGGTGTATCGGCCACACTCAGAATAGGTTTTTCTCCTGTATATTCAAGGACTCTCGTAAGCCTTCTTCTACTTACTTCTGATACAAAAAGGAGGTGACAACCGGCAATTTCTTCTATTTTATTGATATAGCGAATTTCTACCTTTTTGCCTTTTATCCGTTGACCCCGTTTACCACCATAATTCTTATCCAGGAATATACCAAAGGGGTTTTCACCAAAAACAGTGATTACAAAAGGTTTTGTAGAATCAGCCAGTCCTACTGCTTCGGGCCATTCAACAAACCGACAAATTCGTCGCAAAAGCAGTGCTTTTACTTTGTATTCAGGTTGTTGAGAAAATAGAGTGTCGGGTGAAAGTAAAAGCAAAAACAAAAGCACCAATAAAAGCCCAACCCACGTCATTGGGATCAATTTCCTTCCCTCCCTAGCCGTAATCCCATTTATATTCATTTCCTTTACTCCTTACCTCTAACTTCCTATTCTATGATTACTTCCTATCTCGCAGCGGAAATTCAATTTTCGCTGCGTGTTTAAAAAGACGATAATTCGGTATTAAACCGGACGCTTGAATTTCCGATTCATTAATATTAAATTCAATATTTTCACGCTGGAGGAATAAAGTAATATGAACGCCCCACTTACAAAAGCCCTTGGTGTCACCTACGGTGAGTATGGCTTTTTCTCTGACATATTTTATAATTTTAGGAAGCCTGGGTTTAGCAGCACGTGAAATAAACAGGACGTGACATCCGGAAATTTCTTCTATGTTAGAAATCGTTCGAACGTCAACTGTCTTGTCCTTCACCCTTTGTTCAGTGTAGATAATTTCCAGTTGCTCTTTAAAAGGTGTTTTACCAAAAACTCCAATAACAAAAGGCCTGGAGGTATTATCAATGTTTGTAGTTTCCGGCCAATCAACAAAATGGATGATCTTCTCCAACATAAATGCTTTTATCTCGAATTCATTTAAATTTCCATCTTTGAACACTTTAGGATTACCAATATCCAGGGAAAACGATAAAGATGAAAAAACCAAAACCATAAAGGTCATCAGGAAAAACAAAGCGATTATCCGCATCAATCTCAATGAATGTTTCACTTTCATTATTCTCTTGGGTTTATCTCTTTACCTTTAACTTGACCTTCCCCTGGTCCGGGACGATTGTTTAAAAGAAGATGCTTTCTTTCACTCAACCTGGGGACCTCAATCACTTTAAAAAAAAGCCCCAACTTGCGGAGGGCTTCAACAAATTTTTCATATCTAACCGGTTTGACGATGTAACTACTGCATCCGAAGACGTGACATTGTTCGATATCCCGGGGGTCATCAGTTGTAGTGATCATAATCACCGGGATTTTCCTGAGCTCCGGGTCCGCTTTTATGTTGCGCAGAACCTCCACACCATCCACTTTGGGCATGCGAATATCCAGCAGTAACAAGTAAGAATGGCCCTCCTGCCAATGAGGACCATCTGTTTTTCTAAACAGAAAATCCAGTACTTCCTGACCATCTTTGAAATGAATCACGGGATTTACCAATCCCAATCGTTTCAGGTTTCTGCGGATCAGGGTGGCATGTCCCATATCATCATCCGCAATTAAAATATGGACCTGTTGGTTCATGATAATCATGCACCTCCACAATCATTTGTTTTTTTCACTTTCATCTTCATTTTTCAGAACCTCTTGTACATGTTTTAGCAGGTCCCCCAGTGAATAGGGCTTTTGCAAAAAAGGAATCCCCTCTTTTACTACCTCTGACCATTTGGCTCGTTGGTCGGAATAGCCACTGGTAAGTAATATTTTTATACCTGGCTGGATAGCAGAAATCTCCCTGGTGAGTTCTATACCATTTCTATCAGGTAACACAATATCACTGACTACCAATTGAATGTTTCCCTTTTGCTTTTTGAAAATGTCCAGGCCTTGCTGGGCGGTTTCTGCTTCCATCACCTCATACCCATAATCACGCAGTGCTTTGACCGCTACTTTCCGAACTCCGGCTTCATCTTCTACTAAAAGGATTTTCTCGCCATTTCCCGCGAATTCTCCCGGGAAAGTCTGTTGCTCAACTCCTTCTTCTTCTCCGGCGTCTAAAGCAGGAAAGTATATTTTGAAGGTTGAACCCTCACCCGGTTTACTATCAACATGAATCCAACCATTATGCTGCTTGACAATACCGTAAACCACCGAAAGTCCCAGGCCGGTCCCGGACTTTTTGGTGGTAAAGAAGGGTTCGAAGATATGTGGGATAACCTTCTTCTCGATTCCCAGCCCATTATCGAAGATGGACAGGCAGACAAAACGTCCTGGCTGTGAAGAGGGTATACGTTTGCTTTTCTCTTCGGTTATGGTTGTATTTTCTGTCTTTATGGTGAGAATACCACCTGTTGACATGGCATCAACTGCATTGACCGAAAGATTCAATATAATCTGTTCCAGCTGCCCTGGGTCTGCTTTTATTTTCAGCGGGTGTGGTTCCAGTTGTGAGGTCAACTGGATATCTTCCCCGATAATTCGTTTCANNATTAATGTTTACTGATCTTGGTTTCAGCATCTGTTTACGGCTGAAGGCAAGCAGCTGCTGTGTCAGGGAAGCGGCTCGTTCTCCGGCACTTTTTATTTCCAGGATGATTTCCTTATAGGGGTTCTTTTGTCCCATCTTTACCAGCAGCAGCTCGGAATATCCCATAATTGCTGTCAGCAGGTTGTTAAAGTCGTGCGCCACACCACCGGCCAGTTTACCAATGGCTTCCATCTTCTGAGCCTGGCGCAGTTGGAATTCCAATTGCTTTCGCTGCGTAATATCCCGGGATATATATAGAATGGCGCTTTTCCCATCCAGGTCAATCAAATGGGCGTTGTTCTCTACAATGATCTCTTCACTACTTTTGCTAACATGAACGGCTTCATAGAGGAAATGCTTGTTGGCTAACAGGTTCTTTTTCAGGGACGATTCGACGTGGGAATCTTCGAGAAATTCTACCTGGCTTAAAGGCATTTGCAGCAATTCCTCCCGTGTGTACCCTAACCGTTGGCAAGCAATTTCATTGACTTCGATCAAGTTAGCGGCCTTTCCGTTTTTTAATTCCTGGACAAAAATGGCATCGGTTCCACTGTTGAATAACAATTTGAAACGCTCTTCACTTTCATGCAGCGCTTGCCTGACTTCTAATAATTTCTTTTCCGTCGCTACTTGGGTAAAAACCTGTTCCATTATTTGGGGAAGGACTTCCAACAACGAGTGATCTTTCACCAGGTAGTCCCTGGCCCCCAGCTTCATCATTTCCACGGCAATCCGTTCATCTCCATGGCCGGTCATGATAACAAAAGGCACTGTGTAATCTTGCTCTTTCAAAATCTCGATGAGTTCTCTGCCGTTCATATCCGGCAGTTTGTAATCCAACAAAAGAATCGCATTAGAGAGTGCCATTAAGCGGGTGAGTGCATCTTTCCCATTTTCTACGGTTTCTACATTGAATCTTTCTCTCTCCAGGCGCTTCTGAATCAATCGGCGCAGTCCTACATTGTCTTCAACGACAAGTATGGTCGCCGGATCATTTATTTCCTGTTTATTCATTTCAATACTCAAAACTCACAATAATTCTAAATAAATAAATGTGTATTGTCAACAAATGACGCGATTTTTCGTATGAATCGCCAGGAAAAGACTCCATTGGACTACCGGAAATTCAGCAAATCTGTAATCTGTAATCTGTAATCCGTAACCCGGCGGGCTCAGAATCTCCAGCCAAAAGTTAAACGAATACTCCTGGGAATCTGCAATTCTACAGCATCCCGTGAGCCACCAGAGTATACATATTCAGATAGTTCAGCCCCGAAATCGAGAATATTAAATAAAGATAGACCAACTACCGCGTCATGGTTAAAAAGTTTAAAATTGTAATTTAGTTTTATACTAACATCAGCGATATAATCCTCCCTGGGTCCGCCTTTGACCCCTTTCTCGTTTTCAGCCTTAATGGTTTGGTAGTAGATGACCCGCTGATCGTATTTGCTGAGCGTATTAAAAAACGCAAAGGGGTTACCGTCCCGGTATTTGAGGCTCACCGCCGCAAATAATTTTTTAAAGATGTAAAAGCCAACGTAGCCTTTGGCCACAAATCCCCGGTCGCCATCCACCCGCCCGAATCCGTTAATCCAGGAATTGGGATTGGCCTGGTTTTCAGCCAAAATACCAATATCATTGGAACCGGGACCGTTGCCAAAAGCCGTATTTCCCATCCCCATATGAGCCAAAAAGGAAAAAGCGAAAAACCACTTATTGGCTCGCCTGCCCTTGATGTTTATAAGAAGCTGCGCATAAAAGGGGTCTTTCTCATACCCGCCGTTGGACAGGTAATAATCCCTGAAAGGAGAATTAAAAAAATAGATTTGATGACCGTTTTGCCAATGCAAGTGGGATTCGTAAAAACCATACTCTCGATTGAAGGTAATCCTGAAGTGATTCTTTATTCTTTTATAGATTCCCTTAATATTCAAAACAAAATATGTTGAGATGGGGGTGGAAAAATACAACAAAAGCCGCTCTTTCAGAGGAGCGCTTATATTCTCATCCACATAGTGGTATTGCCCACCCGTGTATCCGAAAATGCCGCCTTCCTCCCCGGGTTGGTATCCCAGGTCACCACTGCTGTCATTCCACCGGTAAAGGGTTCCATAGGGCCTGGCGGTTTCAAGAAAAAAATTGACATTTTCCCGGATATCATAAGGAATAATACCATAAGAGAACAAAAGGTTTGTTTTTTTGTTCTTGAACAACAAGATGCGCATGCCTACATCAAAGGCAGGACGAAAAAAATTTAAATTATTGCCACCATTAGCAAACGCCAGGCCATCGTAATTCAAAAAACATTTTGCCAACAGGGAAACATGGTTTGAAATGTTTGCGGATATCATCATCCCTACTTTGGCATTGACATTGGTATTCCGATAGTCGTTTCCCTTGTTCCACACCACCACCTGGTAGGGGGTGTTGTCGAAGAGAATAGCATTGTAATCATGGGGGGTTTCATCTCCATTTAAAACGGAATAACGCACATCCCCAAAGGTGTCGAATTTGATGGGCCGGTTAAATAAACGAGACTCCAATGGAACCCTTACGTTTAAATTGATCGTGGCACTGGAGAATGTTCCGATTTTGTTTTCACCGGTTTTCCCGTAGGGATACAATCCATCCCCATCATTGTCCATTAAATCTTTGGAAAAATTTCTCTCAAAGGGGTTCAGCTCTTCATTCTCAACGAGTACGGACAGGGCCAGGTTATACGTTTTCTTGTTTAAGGTAATACCGGTTATAAAGGCGAAACGTTCTTTTTGGCTGGTTTCCTGGGGATAGCTCCCGATTTCTGCCCCATAATAGGAGCGGTCCAGGTAGTTAAAAACTCCGAAAAACTCATAATAGCCGTTATCGAGATTTTTCCTGAAGCGGGTATTGGCCAGGAATAATTTGCCATCCTCGTTAAAGGCGGTATCAAAGGAGTTAAAATCATTGAATTTTCGTTGGATGTTAAAATAGCTCAGGCCCAGGAGAAGGTGGGAGTCTGATTGGTTAAATTTTTTACTCAATTGATAATCCAGGAAGTAATGATTATTAATTTTTCGTCGTTCCCCATACAAGCGATCGCTCCGTTCGCCGGGGTGAACCGGTTGGATCATAAAGGTCAACCAGTAACCGCCCAGGTCGGTATAAACAGAAGAGGCCATCAACCTGGAGAAACTTTCCCGGGGCATTTGGGATAAAAAATTCATTCCATACTCTTTATACAACGGCGATTCGCCTTGCAAGCGGTATTTGCTAACGGCTGAAAAGGGTAAAATTACCGCAGGGGAACCGTCATTCAATACCGAGTTGATGTTTATACCGTTGTAGAGCCAATTGAAATTGATAAACGAGTCGCCCTCGAAATAAACCCGTGGGTTATCCAGCAGTGAAAACCCGTTGTTTTCTTCGATTAAAAAGGTGGCATCCGGCGCGTAATTTTCAATAAAAAACGGATAAAAATAGCCGCCGGGTATATGATCGATGAGAAACCGGTCAAACTGGAAGAAAGCCGGCCCCCTGGAGAGAAGGTCCTCTTCATTTGCTGAAAATCCCTGGAAATTAAACAATAAACCAAACAGCAGCCAAATAACAATAACTAGTATTAATTTTGATTTCATTGTATTTTTGTATGAAGATCCTTGCCCCACATCAGGAAATTATAATATGACCATAAAACTAAGGGTTGGCGATTGTCATTACCTGATTGAAGGGATTTCGTTATTAATCCTAACATTTAGTATAGTTCAAATTCTAGCAATTGTCAATTAAATTTCATCTTTTTCAGCAATTTTCTGGATATGCCACTTGGATAAAAAAAATTTTTTTTCTTTACTATTTTTATTGAAAATCTAAAATGCCTTTTCTATAATAGTAAGACACCCTGTAAAAATGCTCAGATTTTTATGGGGTTTGTGATGATGCAATGAACGTACAACAAATTATATTCCTGTGTGTTAACGGTAAAGGGAGAAAGAGGGAGAAAAACAAATGAAGGAAACCGCAGGAAAGATTTTGATCGCTGAAGACGAAACCATCGTCGCTTTAGACATTAAAAAGAAATTAGTCAAGTTAGGATATAACGTAACGGATATCGTTTCTACCGGTGAGGAAGCCATTGAGAAGGCAGGGGAGACAACGCCGGATTTGATATTGATGGATATTTCACTGGAGGGAGATATGGACGGGATTGAGGCTGCAAAACGAATCCGCAGCCGTTATGATATTCCTATCATATATTTAACCGCACATTCAGACAAAAAAACATTGGACCGGGCTAAAGTTACCGAGCCTTGGGGATATATTGTCAAGCCCTTTGAAAGGGGGAGTCTTCATGCCACCATCGAGATGGCTATTTATAAACACCAGGTGAAACGAAAACTGGAGGAGAAGGATGAGGAAAGGAATAGACTTCTGGCTTACCTGGAGCAGGCTCGAAAGATGGAAGCGCTTGGCACGTTGGCTGGTGGCATTGCCCATGACTTTAACAACATATTGTCCATTATTCTCGGTTTCACGGAATTGTCGATATCTGAACTGTCTGAAGAGGAGCCCATCTACCCTAACCTGAAAAATGTTATCAATGCTTGTTTTCGAGCCAGAGATGTGGTCAAACAAATTCTCACTTTCAGCCATCCGGGTGAAAAACAAATAAAACCGGTAAAAGTCAGTTCGATCGTGGGAGAATCCCTTAAATTTTTGCAGTCATCGATCCCCTCAACCATTGAGATCCGGCAAAATATTACCACGGCAGCGGATGTGGTTCTGGGTGATGCAGCGGAAATCAATCAAGTACTGATCAATCTCTGCAGTAATGCTGTCTATGCCATGAGAAAAGAAGGCGGCGTCCTGGAAGTCACCCTGGAAGATTTGGAACTTAAAGATACGGCTGCCATATACCTCCATGATTTGAATCCGGGACATTATGTCAGGCTTACGGTCACGGATACGGGGTACGGCATGGAAGAAGTGGTTTTGGAGCGGATTTTTGAACCCTATTTTACCACCAAAGAAGTGGGTGAGGGAACAGGTATGGGACTTGCCCTGGTTCACGGCATCGTGAAAAAACATGATGGCGCTGTAACCGTTCAAAGTGAACCAGGAAAAGGCACAACTTTCCAGGTTTACCTCCCTATAAGTGATAAAGCAATCAGTGCAGATACAGATATTAAAACCACCGGGCTTATCCCCAGGGGTGATGAGCGTATTCTTTTTGTAGATGACGAGAAAGAAGTGGTGGATATGGCAAAGAGGATGCTGGAATACCTGGGCTATCATGTGGAGACAAAAATTAACGGCCTTGAGGCCCTAGATATGTTTAAGTCACAATCCCAGCAATTCGACCTTGTCATTACCGATTTAATCATGCCAAAGATATCAGGCACAGCGTTCGCGAGGGAAATCTCGAAAATCAAACCCGGTATCTCTATTATTATTTGCACCGGTTTCAGGGAAAAGATCAATAAAGAAGAGGTGGAAAACATTGGTATTGATGCTGTTTTATTAAAGCCCATTGTTATGCATGAAATCGCACAGACCATCAGGAATGTTTTGGATAAGGAAAAGTAATTTTAACAGTAGTTCCGCTGCTTCCATCTATTTCAACGGTTCCCTTCACCTGTTGGGTCAACATGGTAACCAGTTCCAGGCCCAGTGATTGGAGGTGGCGGATATCTATATCTTTGGGCAGACCGACACCGTTATCGCTGACTTTCAGGGTTAACATGCCAGGGATTTCCCTGTAAAAAACAATACGGATTTCACCCTTCTGGTCATGGGGGAATGCGTGCTTCAATGCATTGGAAAGCAGCTCTGTAAGAATCAAACCAATGGGTACGGCAATATCCATGGTGAGGGAAAGTGACGATAACGTGCTGTCGATTTGAATGTGGGAGGTGACGTTTTTAGCCAGCCTTCCATACGTACTGAAAAAATAATCGACAAGGTTGTGGGTATATTCGGTCACATCGATTCGAGCCAGGTCGCCGGATTGATAGAGATTCTCATGGATCAGCGCCATTGAGCGGATACGGTCTTTACTATGCTGGTATGCCTGGAGGATCTGGGGCTTCTGCAGCTCTTCCAGGTTTTCAAACTGCAAATCCAGCAGGCTGGAGATGATCTGCAAGTTATTCTTTACACGGTGATGAATCTCTGTCAACAGCACTTCTTTTTCTTCCAGGGATTTTTTTATTTCCTGCTCAGCACGCTTTCGCTGGGTAATATCCCGGTTGATGCTGAGTATGGC
>WVZO01000095.1 GCA_011772425.1 Candidatus Aminicenantota bacterium | reverse complement strand
AGGTTTTAGCTGGAATTGACATCACTCTCCTATTGTTGTATATTTATCCCATGGGAGTAGAAGAAATAGTTGAAATTAACCGCAGTCAAAAGAACCTGGTGCCTTTTTTGGGCGCAGGCTTCAGTGTCCCGGCCTGTCCTACCTGGGGCAATTTCCTGGAACAGTTCTTTCAAGGATTAAAAGGCGAGTTTCTCCTGCCCGAAGACGAAACCCATTTCCTGCAATTAAAAAACAGCGATCAAGATAATCGTTTTGAAGCTATGGCGGATTTCCTGGTGAAAAAATCTGGCAGGCGCAAGTTCGAAGAAGAAATGAAAACCCATTTTGATAAACCCCTGCTCCCTGAAATGAAGAAAAAATTCGATCTATTGCACCGCGCCTTTCCTGGTCTCAAAATCACCACCAATTTCGACTGTCTCATCGAAAATAACGCCTTTGGTACTCATGTCAACGTGTGCTGCGGGTATCAAGGCGAAGAATTGGAAAAGTGGTTTACCTACATGGATAAGAACGTTCTGCTGAAGATTCACGGCGACTTGCAGGACGTTTCTTCCATAGTGCTGTCATCTAAGCAGTATGCGGAAATTTACGGTGACCCGGCCGGTTTTGACCCCAAAGCGCCCCTCCCCGGTTTTTTAAAACGGGTATTTACCAATAGTTCGGTATTATTTATCGGCTGCTCGTTGGTCCGGGACCGTATCATCATGATCATGGAGAGCTTGCGGCGCATGCGGCCCCATTTTGCCATTATGCCCAGGCCGGATAAACAAGAGGAAGTGGTGGCATTGAACCGGAGGTTATCGGAAGCCGGGATTACTCCCATATGGATTACGGATTTCGGGCAGATCGAGGAGATATTGGAAATGTTGGCTGAACCGGCGGTGGTTCAGCCCGCGGCCTCAAACGTTGATCACGGTGTTCCGTTCGTGGGCCGGGAAAAGGAGCTAAAACAAATCCGGGAGAACCTGGAAAAAGACAGGAGCACCTGTACCGGCAGCGTGCAGATGATTACGGGCCGGTTGTTTAATATAGACGGCGCTGGTGGGGTGGGTAAAACCACGCTGGCCATCGAGGCGGCCAAACAGTTTTCCTCTTTGTTTAAGGATGGGGTCCTGGGGCCTTTCCGCGTGCATGAACACA